>JBIKKZ010000099.1:0-5975 GCA_044360095.1 Vulcanococcus sp.
CCTTCAGCACCGCCTTGGAAGTCATGCGGTTGAAGGTGATGATCTGGGCCACCTTGTCCTCGCCATAGCGGCGGGTGACGTAGTCGATCACCTCACCACGGCGCTCGATGCAGAAGTCGGTGTCGATATCCGGCATCGACTTGCGCTCTGGGTTGAGGAAGCGCTCGAACAGCAACCCGTTGGTGACCGGATCGATGTTGGTGATGCCCAGGGCATAGGCCACCAACGAGCCGGCGGCGGAGCCGCGGCCGGGTCCCACCGGGATGCCGCTCTCACGGGCGAAGCGGATGTAATCCCACACCACCAGGAAGTAGGTGGGAAAGCCCATCTGCTCCATCACCTGCAGCTCAAAGGCGAGGCGCTCGCCGTAGGTGGGGTCGAAGGCCTCGTCATCGGCCAACCCCAGCCGGGCCCGCAGACCCTGCTCGCTCACCTCCTGCAGATAGCTCACCGGGGTGTGGCCCTCGGGGATCGGGAAACGGGGCATCTGGTAGCGCCCGAGGATGTCGTAGTCCTCCACCTTCTCGGCCACCCGGGCGGTGTTGGCCACGGCCTCGGCCACCACCTCCGGCTCCAGGTGGTCGGCGAACAGGCCGAGCATCTCCTGCTCACCCTTGATGTATTCGGTGCCCGTGTAGCGCAGCCGCTTCTCGTCGGTGACGAGCTTGCCGGTGAGGATGCAGAGCAGGGCGTCGTGGGCTTCGGCGTCGTTGCTGGTGAGGTAGTGGGCGTCGTTGGTGGCGATCAGCGGAATGCCCAGTTCGCGGGCAATGCGCACCATCTCCACGTTCACGATCCGGTCCTCCGGCGAGCCGTGGTCCTGGATCTCGAGGTAGAAGTCGTCGCCGAACACCCCCTGGTACCAGCTGGCCACCTCCCGGGCCACATCCGGGCGGTTGCGCAGAATCGCCTGGGAGAGTTCACCGCCGAGGCAGGCGGTGGCCACGATCAGCCCCTCGCTGTGCTGGGCGAGGGTGGCCTTGTCGATGCAGGCGCGGGCAAAAATGCCGCGGCCCCGCATGCCACGCAGGTGGCTGATGCTGGTGAGCTTCACCAGGTTGCGGTAACCGACGGCGTTCTTGGCCAGCACCACCAGGTGGTAGCGGCGTTCCTTTTTGGGGGGATTGGGATCGTCGAGGGAGCCGTTAATCACATACATCTCGTTGCCGATGATCGGCTTAACGGATGTGCCGCGGCAGAGCTTGAGCAGCTCGATGGCGCCATACATCACCCCGTGGTCGGTGAGGGCGAGGGCGGGCATGCCCAGCTCCTCGGCCCGCTTGACCATGGCCGGCAGCTGACTGGCCCCATCCAGGAGGCTGTAGTCGCTGTGGTTGTGGAGCGGAACGAAGGCCAAGGGCAAACCGGAGCAACCGGAGCAGCGGAACCGGTAGTGGATTCCGGCCCCAGGCTAAGGGCCAAACGCTAGATGTAGTGCTTCAGGGCACCAGCGCCGCCGCCGGCCGCTGGGCCATCACCCGGGCCGCCTGTTCGTAGTGCCAGGCCACCTGCAGCAGGCGCTCCTCCTGCAGCACACCAGTGATCAGCTGCACGCCGATGGGCAGGCCGGCGTTGTCGAAGCCGCAGGGCAGGCTGATGGCCGGCAGGCCCGCCATGTTGGCCGGGATGGTGAGCAGGTCGGCCAGGTACATGGCCAGGGGGTCTTCGCTATGGGCGCCGAAGCCGAAGGCGGTGGTGGGCGACGTGGGGGTTAGCAGCACGTCCACCGAGGCGAAGGCGGTGTCGAAATCGCGGCGGATCAGGGTGCGCACCTGCTGGGCCTTCTTGTAGTAGGCATCCACGTAGCCGGCGGAGAGGGCGTAGGTGCCGATCAGGATGCGGCGCTTGACCTCATCGCCGAAGCCCTCGGCGCGGCTGCGGGCGGTCATCTCCGCCAGGGTGCCGGCGTCAGCGGTGCGGTAGCCGTATTTGACGCCGTCGTAGCGGGCCAGGTTGGCGGAGGCCTCCGACGGGGCGATCACGTAGTACGTGGCAATGCCGTCGTTGAAGCGGGGGCAGCTCACATCCACCAGCTCGCAGCCCAGGGCCTGCAGCTGCGCCGCGGCGGCCATCACCGAGGCCTTCACCTGGGGATCAAGACCCTCCGCCTCAAAGCATTCGCGCACGATGCCCACCTTCAGGCCCTGCACGGGCTGCTCCAGGGCAGCGCGGTAATCAGGAACGGGCGCCTTGAGGCAGGTGGAATCGCGGGGGTCCTCACCGGCGATCACCTGCAGCAGCTCTGCGGCATCGGCCACGCTGGTGGTGAAGGGGCCCACCTGGTCGAGGGAGCTGGCGAAGGCCACCAGGCCGTAGCGGCTGACGCGGCCGTAGGTGGGTTTGAGCCCCACCACGCCGCAGAAGGCCGCCGGCTGGCGGATCGAGCCGCCGGTGTCGGAGCCGAGGGAGGCCACGCACTCACCGGCGGCCACGGCGGCGGCGCTGCCACCGGAGCTGCCACCGGGCACCTTCTCGGGGTTCCAGGGGTTGCGGCTGGGACCGAACGCCGAGGTCTCGGTGGAGCTGCCCATGGCGAACTCATCGAGGTTGGTCTTGCCCAGCAGCACCGCGCCGGCGTTCCAGAGCCGATCGGTGACGGTGGATTCGTAGGGCGGCACGAAGCCCTCCAGCATGCGGCTGGAGCAGGTGGTGGAGATGCCCTTGGTGCAGAGGTTGTCCTTGATGGCCAGGGGCACACCGGCCAGGGGGGGCAGGGGCTCGCCGGCGGCGCGCAGGGCATCGATGCGATCGGCATCGGCGCGGGCGCGCTCAGCGGTGACCTCCAGATAGGCGTGGACGCTGGGCTCCACCGCCGCGATGCGGCTGAGGTGCTGATCGGTGAGCTCCCGGGCGGACACCTCACCGCGGCTGAGCTGCCCGCGCCACTCAGCGATGCCCATCAGACCCCTGCTCTGTTGCTGGGGCGACGCTATCAGTCAGCCTCGGAGCTGATCGTGAGCGGTTCGCTGCGACGGGTGCGCAGCAGCGCGTGATTCACCTCCGCGGCCCCCTCGCTGCGCAGGTCCGCCAGGAAAGGGGGAAGGGCCGCCTCGAGGCTGGAGCGGCGCACGTAGGGGCCGAACCAGTAGGTGACATCGGGCTGGCGCGACTCCACCCGGGCCCACCAGGCCAGACCGAGCCCATTGGCGACGCTGCGCAGGGGCTGGAGCACGGTGGTCATCGGCCCTGGGGCGCAGTGAAATCTGTGGCCATTGTGGCGGGGCGGCTGGCGATCGCAGCCCTCAGAGCTGAATGTCGGCGGAGAAACCGGCGGCGTGGTGGGGTTCCAGGCCCAACACCAGGGCCGGTGCCTCCGGATGGGGCTGGCCTTGAGGCGAGGCGTCAGGCACGACCTCGGGTGTTGGATCAGCCCCAGGTTGAGGGTCAGGCGCGAGTTCGGCCAGGGGCTCGGGCGACGGCATGGCCGGAGGGGCCGGCATGGCGGGGCGCACGATGCGCGGGGCCGGGGCGTTGCCGCTGAGTTGCTTCATCCAACCGCGGCGCGCCACTTCAAAGAGCACCATCGCCGTGGCCACCGAAGCATTGAGGCTGGGGGTGCTGCCGCGTAGGGGAATGCGCACCAGCTGGTCGCAGTGCTTGCGGGTGAGCATCGACAGGCCCGAACCCTCGGAGCCGGTGACGATCACCAACGGACCCTCCAGGTCGGCTTCCGAGAGCGACACGCTGCCCTCGCCCGCCAGGCCCACCACGCGGTAGCCCTCTTGCTTGAGCTGGTCGAGGGAGCGGTTGAGGTTCACCACCCGCGCCACCGGCAGGTGTTCAAGGGCGCCGGCGGCCACCTTGGCCACGGAGCCCGTGAGGCCGGCGCTGCGGCGCTGGGGCAGCACCAGGCCATGGGCCCCGAGGGCTTCGGCGCTGCGCACGATGGCGCCGAGGTTGTGGGGGTCGGTGATGCCATCGAGGGCCATCAGCAACGGCGGCTCCCCCAGGTCGCGGCAGCCGTTGATGAGGGTGTCGAGGTCGAGGGTGTCCGCGGCGGCCACCTGCAGCACGATGCCCTGATGCACAGCACCGCCAGTGAGCTGGCCCAGGCGGGCCCAGGTGACCTCCTCCACCAGCACGCCCCCGGCCTTGGCCTCGCGCAGCAGCTGCAGGAAACGCGGCTGGAAGCGCATCTCGGCGGTGCACCAGATGCGGTGGATCGGGCGGTCGCTCTCCAGGGCCGCCTGGGCGCTGTGGCGCCCCCAGATCAGGTCGTCCGCCGGTGCGGCGCCGAAGCGCTCCGATTCACCGCTGGGGGCGGCGTTGGAGACGTCGATGGCCACCTGGGGGGAACGATCGCTGCGGCGGTCGTCGTAGGGCCGGGGTTGGAAGCTGCCGCGGCCCTGGGGGCGGCCCAGGGGGCGGCCGGGGCGCCGCTCAGGCCGGCGCTCGGGGCGGCTGCCGCCAAAGCGGGCACCGTCCGGGCGAAGGCTGTCGCGGCGAGGAGCATCGGCGCGTGGGGCCTCAAAACGGCGCTCACCGCGGCGCGCAAAGGGTTTGCGGTCGCTGGGGCCAGCGCGATCGGGCCGGGGGGCATCGAAGCGGCGATCCCCCCGGGCTGGGCGCTCGCCGCGGGCGGGACGGGCCCCGCGCTCTGCGCGCTCAACTCGGGCGGGGCGGTCACCCCCCTCCGGACGCCACTCGCCGCGGGGGGCGTAGGGGCGGGAGCCGCGCAGGGGGCCGCGGCCGGGCCTGGACACACGCCCCTCCCCGGATCCGGAGCCCTGGTCCCTGCGGCGATCAAAACGGGGGCTCATGGGCAGAGGGGCAAAGGATCTATGGGTCGGCGTCTTCAAGGTGCGCCAGCAGCTGGCCAAGGCGGCTGGGGTTCTGCAGAAACAGCCAGCCAACCATTGTCTCAAATCCCGTCGCCTGGCCATAGGCGGCGGCATCGCCGCGGCGGGGGCCGCGACCGGCACGGTTGCGGCCGCGCCTCACCAGATCTAGCTCCGCATCGGTGAGCAGGCCGGCCGCCTCGAGGCGGCTGAGGGCCGCGGCCTGGGCGTCGGCGCGCACCTCCGCCACCACGGCACGGTGCAGATCGGCGCTGCGGCCGGGCTGGCGGCAGCGACGCAGGCGTTGGTGCAGCTCCCAAACGGCATCCCCGAGCCAGGCCAGTTGCAGGGGGCCAAGCTCCAGATCAACGCGGCTGGGTAGCACGGCCGCCAGCCAGCTGGCGGTCAGCCCCTCGGAGCGTTCAGGCGGCGATGGCGCCGAGGGCGGTGTCGAGGTCGGGCTGGAGATGGAGGAACTCCTCGAGTCTCACCAGTTTCACCGTCTGCACCACACGGGCATTGCCCACCACCAGGAACTGGGTGGGCTGCTGGTTGCATTGTTTGGCGAACTGCACCAGGGAGCCGAGGCCGGACGAATCGATGAAGTCGATCCGGCTGAGGTCGATCACCAGCGGCTGGGGGGTGCTGGTGAGGTGCTCGTTGATGAAGCCGAGGAATTGCTTCTCGGAGTAGGCGTCGAGCTGGCCGGTGAAGCTGAACAGCAGACAACCGTCCTGCTGCTCGAACCCACCGCGCAAGGACACGGTCAATCGCTGCAGATCGGTGATGGCTCCTGACCTCGGACGACACGGGCGACCGCAGTGTAGGGAGAGTTTTCTGAACGGACAGGCCCGCAACAATCCGTTCAGATCGGAAGGCGAAACCGGGTCGGGAAGGGGCCGCGGCTCAGCCGCGGCGGGCGGCCATCAGGGCGGCGAAACGGCCGAAGTGGTGGTCGGCGTCGTGGGGGCCGGGGCTGGCCTCCGGGTGGTACTGCACCCCGAAAACGGGCTTTTGGCGGTGGGCCAGGGCCGCCACGGTGCGGTCGTTGAGGTTGAGGTGGGTCACCGCCACGGTGCCGGGATCGAGGGAATCGGCATCGAGGGCGAAGCCGTGGTTCTGGCTGGTGATCTCCACGCTGCCGGGGCTGCCGCAGGGGTGGTTGAGGCCGCGGTGGCCGTAGCCGAGCTTGTAGGT
>JBIKKZ010000006.1:0-18768 GCA_044360095.1 Vulcanococcus sp.
CATCGCCTGCAATTTCGCCTGGGCAGTGGTGCAACTGCAAACCAGCAATTTCTGGCAGCTGGTTCAGCGCTTCAGCACCAGCCATGTCGCCCTGGCCCAGCTTCCATTGCTTGCTTCTGCAGCGGTTGGCTGTGTGTTGACAGGCCGGTTGATGCGACCCGGGCCCCGCACCACACAGCTGATTGCCAGTGGCATGGCCATGCTGGTGCTTGGGCTGATACTGTTTGGACTGGTGAACCCAGATAGTTCCTACGGCTCGCTGGTGGTCGCCATGGTGCCGGTGGGCAGTGGCCTGGGCGTGATCATCGTGACGCAGGCCTCCTTGTTCGTGCAGGAGGCTCCGCCCCGCTCATTCGGCTCGGTCATCGCCTTTCGCACCCTGACCGGCCAGTTGGGCTTCGCCCTGGGCTGTGCGTCCAGCGGAGCCCTGGTGAACGGTTTCAGCATCGCCAACCTGGACCATCGCATGCTGCAGGCGGGCTCAACGCCCATCGTTCGCCATGGCCTTGAGAGCCAGTTGCGGGAGGCCCTCAGTGGGGGCGGAATCAACCATCACGGCATTCCGCCAAAGGGCATCCAGCTCATGGCTGAGGCCTACGCCAGTGGCGTGGCTGGCACCATGGTTGCTTCAGCTCTGCTGGTGGGGTTGCTTGGTGCGATCAGCCTGGTGTGCCTGGTGATCGGCCACCGGCAGCAGCGCGCTGCGTTGAACATTGGGGCCTAAGGCCGCTGGAGACGCTCCAGATGTGATGGCTGTCCAGTCCATGCCATCAGCAACAGACGTCTGGAGCGCAGGGCGGTGTCAGACAACACCCCTGGATGGGCGAGCGTAAAGGGCCACTCGTATGGTGATATCTGGGAAGCATGGGCCCGCGATGGTGCATTCCGAGGCTGGATCCTCACACGTGCTCTCGGCTGAGCGGCAACGCCTGGCGGAGGCCGACCAGGGCCAGAAGCCATGGAGAGCCTGGGGGCCTTACCTCAGCGAGAGGCAGTGGGGCACGGTGCGTGAGGACGACAGCCCCGATGGAAATGCCTGGGAGTCCTTCAGCCACGACCAGGCCAGATCCCGTGCCTACCAGTGGGGGGAGGATGGCCTGGCCGGCATCAGCGATCACCACCAGCTGCTCTGCTTCGCCTTGGCACTGTGGAATGGCAAGGATCCAATCTTGAAAGAACGCCTCTTTGGCCTCACCAACAATGAAGGCAATCACGGCGAAGACGTCAAAGAATATTATTACTATCTCGACTCAACACCAACGCATTCCTACATGCGTTACCTCTACAAATATCCACTGAATGCCTACCCCTACGACGATCTGGTTGCCACCAACAAAGCAAGGTCACGCCACGAGCCGGAATACGAACTGATCGACACGGGCATCTTCGACAAGAATGAATACTGTGACGTCGAGGTTGAATACGCCAAAGCTGACCCGGAAGACCTGCTGATTCAGATCACGGTCCACAATCGCTCCGATCAACAGGCCAAGTTGGCCGTCATACCAACCCTCTGGTTTCGCAACACATGGGATCAGGGAAGCAGCCCGAAGCCCTTGATCAAGGCAAAGCAGGATGCATCAGGAGAGTGCTGTCTTGACGCGACACACCCCGAACTTGGGGATTTCACACTTCACTGCCAAGGGGCTGATGAACTGGCATTCACAGAGAATGAAACAAACACAGAGCGCATCTTCCAGCAACCGAACCGATCCCCTTACACCAAATGCGGCATCAACCGCTACCTGGTTCACAGCGAGAAAGCGGCCATCAACCCGGCGCAGCAAGGCACCAAAGCAGCCGCGATTTACAACCTCGTGATTGAGGCACATGCCTCGATCTCCATCAAGCTGAGGCTGACCAAAACAACGTCTAAACAAGAGGCGAAGCCAGCCCATCAAGACTTTGACCAAGTCCTCGATCACCGCAAGCAGGACTGTGATGATTTTTACGCCTGGTTGGTACCAACTGGATTAAGCGCTGACCAAAAATTGGTGTTCAGGCAGGCGATGGCTGGGATGTTGTGGTCCAAGCAGTTCTACAACTATGACATTGTGACCTGGCTACAACAACGCGGCGTTGATCCTCTTGGGATGTCGGGTGAAGAGGGCATCAGAAACCAACAATGGCAGCACATGAACAACTGTGATGTCATCTCCATGCCCGATAAATGGGAATATCCCTGGTACGCAGCATGGGATCTTGCCTTTCACACAACCACCCTGGCACTAGCGGACCCGAGCTTTGCCAAGCAACAGCTCAGCTTGATGCTGAGCAGCGAATACCTGCACCCCAACGGGCAAATTCCGGCTTATGAATGGAACTTCGGCGATGTCAACCCGCCGGTGCATGCCTGGCACACCTATTACGTCTACTTAACCGACGCGTCAGTTCGCGGCCAGGCCGATCATCGGTGGCTAAAGGAAAGCTTTCACAAACTTCTTATCAATTTCACCTGGTGGGTCAACAGGAAAGACGCCAACGGCAACAACGTGTTCCAAGGCGGATTCCTTGGGCTCGACAACATTGGCATTTTTGACCGCACGGAAAGCCCAGAAATGGGGGGCAGCCTTGAACAGGCCGATGGCACAGCATGGATGGCATTCTACGCCCAGACGATGGTTCAAATCTCTGTTGAGCTGGCGCTCCATGATGACACTTATCGCGAATACCCAAGTAAATTTATAAAGCACTTTGCAAGGATCGCCCATGCAATGGTTAGTCGCAATACAAGCGAGAGCATGTGGGACGAAGAAGATGGATTCTTTTATGATGTTTTCAGGAAAAGCGATGGCAGCTCATCACGCCTCAAAGTCAGATCAATGGTGGGCTTGATTCCATTGTGCGCTGTTCAGGTTTTTGAGCAAGATGTGATCGAGCAGTTCCCCGAAATCAGCAATATTATCGATCGCATGCAGAGCAAATACCCGAAGCATGAAAGCACTTTCCATGACATCAGTCTCAAGGGGCATGCCAATCGCCACATGATGTCAGCCCTCAACGAAACCAATCTTCGCCGCGTGCTGGCGATCATGCTCGACCCCGATGAGTTCCTCGGAGACCATGGCATTCGCTCGATCTCAAAACGTCACGAACGTGACCCCTACCGCTTTGTTCACAACCAGCAGGAGTATGTGGTTCGATACTTACCAGCTGAGTCCGATTCAGGGCTATTTGGCGGCAACAGCAACTGGCGTGGACCAATCTGGATGCCGGTCAACTTTGCGATCATTCGGGCTTTGATCGTCTACTTCTCGTATTTCGGAAAAGAATTCCAGGTGGAATTCCCAACGGGCAGTGGCCAGATGGCCAACCTCTACGAAGTTGCCGAAAATCTCACCCACAGGCTTGTCTCGATCTTCACGCGCAATCCAGAAGGGCTAAGGCCCGTTTTTGGCAGCCAGCAGACCTTTCAAAGCGATCCCAACTGGAACGATTACCTGCTGTTTTATGAATACTTCCATGGTGACAATGGGGCTGGCATTGGCGCCAGCCACCAGACCGGCTGGAGTGGCCTGGTGGTTAACTGCATCCATTGGTTTGCCGTGAACACCCAGGAAAGTCGATTGGCCGCCGGCGCACAGACAGGTCCTTTTACGGTTTGGCCGGGTGTTGAGAACTAAGCGAGCCATGCGCCCCATCAGGCCGCGGCCATGACAGCAGGGTTGCGCTCGGTGGCGGGGTTGAGGCTGCCGCCGCCGGCCAACAGGTCGATCGGTTCGCACACCGGGAAGCGGTTGATCGCCTTGAGGGCGGCCCGGGCGTTGGTGCGCAGCTGCTCGCTGATGGCTTCGCAGTAGGGGATCTGGGCCAGCAGATCCACGGTGCGGCGCATGATCCGCACCACATCCCCCTCATCGAGGGAGGTGTTGGCGATCAGATCGCTCCAGCTCACCCCCTTGGCCCAGGCATACACCAGGCCCATCAGCTCCGCCTCAAACCACACGGGCATCACCACGGCCGCCCGCTCCTGCTGCCGCTGCAGCTCGCGGCGGATGCCGCGGAGGTCATGCAGGGCCTCCTCAGCCGCTGGCGGAATCGGGAATCCGCTCCAGAGATCCGGGCGGTTCACCTCGGTGGAGAGGGCTTCGAGCACCGCCGCCAGATCCGGGGGCTCCAACTCATCGAGGTGGCCGCTCATCAGCGCCAGCCCCAGCCACAGCTCGTTGTCGCCGCGCAGGGCGGCCACGGTGCGGCCGATTTCGGTGGGGTCGAGGCCCTCGTCTCCCGCCAGGCAGCCGAAGTGGCGGAGGATGTCGATCAGGGCCAGGAAGGTCTCCCAGTGGCGGTTGGCGCGCACGTGCAGGATCCGCTGCCGCTCGGCGATCTCCGCCTCCAGTTCCTCCATGCGAAAGCGCTGCCGCTTGAGCTTCTTGCGGTCGCCGGCGCCATGGGCGGGGTGCAGTTCCAGGGCCAGCTCCAGCTCCCGCACCAGGTGGGCATGGGCCTGCACCTCGCCGGCCAGGTCGTACTGGGGGGTGGTCATGTCGTGGCGCCGAGCCATGTGGGCCACCGCCAGGGCAAGGCCACCGCTGGCCTGATCGCCGTGGCGGATCTCACCGGAGCGCTGCAGCTCCGGCACCGGCAGGTCCTTCACCTGCAGGCAGCTGAGCTCGGCGTGCAGGCTCACCACGGCGCTGCAGGGCAGCAGCACCCACACGTTGTCATCGGTGAGGCAGCACAACAGCGGGAACTGGCCAGGCCCCTCCACCTTCTCCACGATCACCGCCGGAGTGACGCGGCTGCGCAGCACCGGAGCCTTGAGGCTCACCAAGGTGCCCTCGCTGGCGAAGCGCAAGGCCAGGGTGAGTTCGTGGGCCAGGGTTTCCTCCGCCTGCTGCTGCAGGATCCGCAGCAGTCGGCGCTCCTCCCGCAGGCGTCCGCGCTGCTTCTCGTAGTCCTCGAAGTCGTCCCAGGCCACCTCCTGCACGCCGCTGCTGAGCTGGTTGAGCTGCAGGCGCAATTCGGCGATGCGGGCCTCGTCCTCCGCCAGATCCAGGGTGGCCAGGTAGCGGCCGAAGCTGCGCTCCACCAGCTCCTGGGCCTTGGCCAGGTCGTAGCGCTGCAGCAGGTTGAGCACCATGCCGTAGCTGGGGGTGAACTGGCTCACCAGCGGATCGGCTGGGCTGGTGGCCAGCTGGCCCGCCTCCCGCACCCCCTCAAAACGGCTCTGCACCGTCACCACGTAACCCTGGGAGTCGAGCCCGCGGCGGCCGGCGCGGCCCGCCATCTGCAGGAATTCACTGCCCATCAGCGGGCGATGCCCCCGCTCGGTGCGCTTGGAGAGGGCGGAGATCACCGTGCTGCGGGCCGGCATGTTGATGCCCGCCGCCAGGGTTTCCGTGGCGAACACCACCTTCACCAACCCCTGCTGAAACAACTCCTCGATCAGCTCCTTCCAGGCGGGCAGCACGCCGGCATGGTGGGCGGCAATGCCCCGCAGCAGGGCGTCGTCGTGGCCGCCATCGCGCACGGCCTCCGGCGTTGACGCGATGAACGCCTCCAGGCGGGCGCGGATGCGGGCCTGCTCCTCGGGGTTCACCAAGCACACCTTGCCCAGGTCGCGCACCGCCTTGTCGCAGCCGCGGCGGCTGAAGATGAAATAGATGGCGGGCAGCATCTCCCGCTCGGCCATCTGGGCCACCACGAAGCCAAGGGGCGGCGCCTCGGGCTGGGGCGGCTTGGGGGTCTTGGGCCCCTTGCGCTTGTTGCCCTTGGGGGCACGCCACACCTTGCAGTTGGGGTGGAGGCCGGTGCCCTCGTCGTTGAGCAACGGATGCAACCCCTTGGCGCTGCAGAAGCTGAACTGCAGCGGCACCGGCCTGAAATCGCTCATCACCAGCCGGGTGGGGCCATGCACCCGCTCGATCCAGTCGGTGAGCTGCCCGGCGTTGGCCACCGTGGCCGACAGTGCCACCAGCTGCACCGGCGGCGGACAGTGAATGATCGACTCCTCCCACACGGTGCCCCGCTGGGAATCGTTCATGTAGTGGCACTCATCGAGCACCACCGCCTCCACATCCGCCAGCGGATCGTCGCCGGCGTCGGCCTCCGCATAGAGCATGTTGCGGAAGATCTCGGTGGTCATCACCACGATCGAGGCCTCACGGTTCACCGTGAGGTCGCCGGTCATCAGCCCCACCCGCTCGGCGCCGAACTGCTCGCGGAAGTCGCGCAGTTTCTGGTTGGAGAGGGCCTTGAGGGGCGTCGTGTAAAACACCTTCTGGCCGTGGGCCAGGGCGCGGTGGATGGCGTATTCGCCCACCAGGGTTTTGCCTGACCCGGTGGGGGCACTCACCACCACGGAGTGGCCCTGGTTGAGGGCGTCGATGGCCTCCAGCTGGAACGGATCGAGCGGGAAGGGAAACAGCTGGTCAAGCGGCGGCACGCTGCCACCACCGATGGGGGCACCGGGCACCGTTGCACTGCTGCTGGGCATGCCTTGATCCTATGGGCTCCAGTCCAGCGGCAGACTGGGGGAACAACCCCTGCGCGCGGCAGGGGCCGGGTGGGGCAGAGCGGTGGCAACGGCAAGCGACCCAACGGCGCACCCCAGTGGGCCCGCCCACCCCTGGGAGGAAGCCCTCACGGCCGACCTGCGGGCCCTGGCTCCGGAGCGGAGGCGGCAGCTGCGCAGCCTGGTGCCCTGCGGCACCGCCAGCCTGCGGCCGGCGGACCCCACCGCCCCACCGCTGCTGGACCTGGCCAGCAACGAT
Organism: Vulcanococcus sp.; assembly: GCA_044360095.1. Classification (GTDB taxonomy): domain Bacteria; phylum Cyanobacteriota; class Cyanobacteriia; order PCC-6307; family Cyanobiaceae; genus Vulcanococcus. Next base: position 6,717 of record JBIKKZ010000006.1, read on the forward strand.
TACCTGGGCCTGGCCTGCCACCCCCAGCTGCAGCGGGCCGCCGCCGCCGCCATCGCCCGCGACGGTGTGGGGGCCGGCGCCTCGCGGCTGGTGAGCGGCGACCGGCCGGTGCACCGCCAGCTGGAACAGGCCCTGGCGAGCTGGCTGGGCCGCCCCCGGGTGCTGCTCTACCCCAGTGGTTTCCAGGCCAACCTGGCGGCGGTGCAAGCCCTGGCGGAACGCCACACGCTGGTGCTGGCGGACCGTCTGATCCACCACTCGCTGCTGGTGGGGGTGAAGGCCAGCGGTGCCCGGCTGCAGCGCTTTGCCCACAACGACCTCTCCGCCCTGGCCCAGCGGCTGGAGCGGGCCCGCGGCGACGCCCCGAGCCGCCGGCTGCTGGTGATCAGCGAAAGCCTGTTTTCGATGCAGGGGAGCAGTCCCGATGTGCCGCGCCTGGCGGAGCTCTGCCGGCGCCACGGGGCCGCGCTGCTGCTGGATGAGGCCCACGCCCTGGGGGTGCTGGGGCCGGGGGGCCGCGGCCTTGGCCATGGGCTGGAGGGGGTGAGCCTGATCAGCGGCACGTTCGGCAAGGCCTTCGGCAGCGGCGGCGCGTTCCTGGCGGCGAACGCCCTGCTGGGCGACTGGCTGCTGCAGCATTCGGGGCCGTTCCGCTACACCACGGCCCTGGCCCCACCGCTGGCGGCGGCGGCCCTGGCGGCCCTGGGAGCGATGGAGGCCGAACCCGAGCGTGGGGCCGCTCTGCTGGGGCGGGCCCGGCGATGGCGTGACCAGCTCGAGGCCGCCGGCTGGCCCCGTCCCCCCGGCGAGGGGCCGATCTTGCCGCTGCTGGTGGGCAGCGATCAGCGGGCCCTGGCGCTGCAACGGGCCCTGGAGCAGGCGGGCCTGCTGAGCGTGGCGATCCGCCCCCCCACCGTGCCCGAGGGCAGCGCCCGGCTGCGGCTGGTGCTGCGCCACGACCTCCCCAGCGGCACCCTGGCGCGGCTGCTGGCGGCCCTCGGCCCGCCATGACGGTGCAAGTGCTGGCCATGCACGGCTGGGGGGGCGACAGCCGCGGCTGGGCCCCCTGGGGCGAGCTGGCCGCTCAACGGGGCTGGCAGCTGCACACGGGCGAGCGGGGCTATGGGGCCCTGCCGCCGCAGCAACCGCGCTGGGGGGCCAGCAGCCAGCACCGCATCCTGCTGGGCCATTCCCTCGGGCCGCATCTGCTGGAGCCCGGTCTTTGGACGGGCGCCACGGCGGCGGTGCTGTTGGCCAGCTTTGCGGGCTTCGTGCCGGAGGGCCGCGCCGGCCGGCCCCTGCGCACCGCCCTCAACGGCATGGCCGCCCAGCTGGAGCAGGGCGATGGGCCCGCCATGCTGGCCAGCTTCCTGGAGCGGGTGGCCTTCCCCTTCAGCGGCGACCAGCTGCCGGAGGGACCGCTGCAGCAGGGCATCGGCGCGGCGGGAACGGCCCGGCTGCTGCAGGATCTGCAGCGGCTGGCGGCCACCACGGGCCTGCCGGAAGGGCTGCAGGCGGCGCTGCCGCGGCGGCTGCCGGTGCTGATCGTGGAGGCGGAGGACGACCAGATCGTGTGCGCCGCCAGCCGCGCCCAGCTCAGGGCGCTGCTGCCCGAGGCCACGGTGATCAGCCTGCCGCGGGCCGGCCATGGCCTGCTGGGGGCCGGGGTGCCGGCGGCGGTGCTGAACTGGATTGCGGATGGTCTTGCTTGATCCCACCGCCAGCGGCGCCCCGTTTAGCCAACGGGTGCAGCGTTGCTTTGGCCGCAGCGCCGCGGCCTACCCCCAGCAGGCACGCCTGCAGGCGGCGATCGCCGAGCGGCTGGCGGGGCTGTTGAAACGGCAGCCCCCGGACCTGCCGGCGGGGCCCCGCGCCGACCTCGGGGCCGGCAGCGGCCTGCTGGCCGGTGCCATCGAACGGCACCTGGGCGGGGCGGCGCTGCTGCGGCTCGACAGCTGCCCCGAGTTGCTGCAGCAGGAGTGCAGCGCTGGAGCGCCACCACCGCAGCGGCTGTGGGACCTTAACGGCGGTCTGCCGGCGGATCTGCAGGGGGCCGCCCTGCTGGGGTCGAGCTTTGCCCTGCAGTGGCTCGAGCAGCCGCAGCGGCAGCTGGAGCGCTGGTGCGACGCCCTGGCACCGCAGGGGGTGCTGGCCCTGGCGGTGCCCTGCGCGGGCAGCTTTGGCCTGTGGCGCCAGGCCTGCGGGTTGGCCCAGGCGCCCTTCACCGGGCTGGAGCTGCCCGAGGCGGAAGCGCTGATCGCGTTGGTGAGCGGCCGGCTGCAGCTGCAGCGGGTGCACCGGCTGTGGTTCAGCCGCCCCAACCCCGGCGCCCTGGCCTTCCTGCGGCAGTTCAAGGCGATCGGCGCCCAGGCCAGCCGAGGCCCCCGCCTCAGCCGCGGCCAGCTGCGGCAACTGGAGCGGCACTGGCCCAGCCACATCCCCAATTTGAGCTGGGAGGTGCTGGTGTTGGTGGCACGCCGAGCCCCATGAGCCCCTGCCGATGAAGCCCCTGCAACTGGTGGTCTGCGGCACCGACACCGACGTGGGCAAAACGGTGGTGAGCGCCCTGCTGGTGCAGGGACTGGAGGCCCACTACTGGAAACCGGTGCAATGCGGCCTCGACCCCGGCCCCGACGGCGGCGGCGACCGCGACCGGGTGCAGCGCTGGCTGCACCTCCCCCCCGAGCGGTTGCTGCCAGAGGCCTACCGGCTGCGGGCAGCGGTGTCGCCCCACTGGGCCAGTGCCCTGGAGAGCGGGGATGCCGAACGGCCGGGGCCACCCCTGGATGCGGAGCGGCTGCGGCTGCCGGCGGTGGAGGGGCCTTTGGTGGTGGAAACCGCGGGGGGCCTGCTGGTGCCGTTGCGGCTCGACCTGCTGCAGATCGAACAGATCCAGCGCTGGGGGCTGCCGGTGCTGCTGGTGGCCCGCAGCGGCCTGGGCACGCTCAACCACACGCTGCTGTCGCTGGAGGCGCTGCGGCGGCGGCAAATCCCCGTGCTGGGGGTGCTGCTCAACGGCGAGCCCCACCCCAACAACCAGGCCACCCTGGGGCAGCTGGGGGGGGTGCCGATGCTGGGCTGCCTGCCGCCGCTGCCACGGCTGGATGCGAAGCAACTGGCGGCGCAGTGGCGACGCCTGGGGCTCTCCCATAGGCTCAGCGCAATCGCCTGAGCTCCATGGGCCGCTCGCATCTGCTGGTCAGCGCCGCCGTGGCCGCCCTCTGCGCCGGCATCCTGGTGCTGTTCACCGATCTCGAGCTGTCGGTGGTGCGCTGGTTCAGCTGCGGGCCGCTCTCCACCGCGTCGGAGGAGCGCACCAGCCTCTGCCAGCGCCGGCGCTGATTCAGATGCCCCTGCGGGCGCGCAGGGGGCAGTGGCCGGTGATCACCGCCACGTTGTTTTCCGCCAGCTCGAGGGGCCAGCCCTGACGCATCTGGTCGTGGATCTGCTCGATCTGCAGGGCATTCCAGCCGCGGGCCTCGAGATGCACCCGCACCATTTGCCACTGGCCCTCGGCGAACACCTCGGTGGCCCCCCAGGCGCGCCCGGGCCGGGGGGCGGTGAGCTGCTCCGGCGACAGGAAACGGTTGGAGCGCTGCGGCTGCCGCCTGGCGTTGGGGTGGTCGAAGAACCGGGGCACGGGCGGACAGGGCCATGGCGCGATCCCATGGCGTTGCCCCATGTTGACCACAACCGGCACGATCGTCAGGGTCCCGCCAGGATCGCCGCCTCCACATCGGCGCGGCTGAAGCCATAGGGGAACTGCCGCTGCACCTCGCCGGCGGCGCCGTGCCAGCACACGCTCAAGTCCTCCACCTCAAGCTGAATGCTGGCGGTCCAATCGCCGTGCTCCAGCTGCCAGTGGCAGGAATGGGGCGCCGCCTGACGGGCCCCCAGCTCAGCCAGCCAGCATTCCAGGGCCGGCAGAGGATGGTTGTAGAGGGGCGTCTGGGGGGGCGGCAGGGCGGTCATCCGCAGACGGCAGATCGAGCACCGTTGCAGTCTGCTGGGTGGCGGCCCACCAACTGGGGGCTGTGAACAGGGCGGCACCACGGGCCCAGGCCAGCCCCACCCCCAGCACCAGGCTGAACACCACCGCCAGCGCCAGCAGCAGCAGGGCAAACCACTCCCCGCCGGAGAGGGCGCGCCGCACCGGCTGGGGCTGGGGCGGCCGCAGCGCCGGCGTCGCGGCCGTGATGGCCTCCCGTTGGGCCTGCAGCTCCGCGTCGTAGAGGCGGCGGCGGGCTGGATCGCCAAGGGTGAGGTAAGCCTGTTGCAACCGGCGGAAGGCCTCCTCCGCCTGCCCCTGGGGCAGGTCGGTGGTGTCGGGGTGGTAGCGCTTGCTGAGCCGCCGGAAGGCCTGGCGCAGGTCCTGGGCGCTGGCGTCGGGCCCGATCTGCAGCAGCTCGTAGTGGTTCGGCGACGGTCTGGCGCCGTGGGCCTCGCTGCCCTGGTCGGTGACGGCCACCGGCGCTGCACCAGTTCTGCGGGATCCTAGAGACTGCGAGCCAGTCGCCCGAGGGGATGTCCGCCGCCACACCTGATGCTGCCCTCAGGGAGTCCGCCCTGTGGACCGAGCTGGGCTGGCGGCCGAGCCCGGGCCAGCTCGAGCAACTGCTGGCGCTGCAGCAGTTGCTGCGGCAGTGGAACGCCCGCGTCAACCTGACGCGGCTGGTGGAGGGCGACGACTACTGGATCGCCCAGGTGTTCGACAGCCTCTGGCCCCTGCGCGCGCTCCTGCAACAACCGCCGCAGGAACCGCTGCGCTGCATCGATGTGGGCACGGGCGGGGGCTTTCCGGGGCTGGCGGTGGCCATCGCCTGTCCGAACGCCCAGCTGACGTTGGTGGATTCGGTGGGGCGCAAGACCCAGGCTGTGCAGGCCATGGCCCAGGCGTTGGGGCTGGGGAATCGGGTCAGCCTGCGCTGCGAGCGGGTGGAGTTGACGGGCCGCGACCGCAGCTGCCGCGGCGGCTTCGACCTGGCCATGGCCCGGGCCGTGGCGGCGGCGCCGGTGGTGGCCGAATACCTCGTGCCACTGCTCAACCACCAGGGGCAGGCGCTGCTTTACCGCGGCCAGTGGGCTGCCGCCGACCAGGCGGACCTGGAGCGCGCCCTGCAACCGCTGCGGGCCCACCTGCACCGCAGCGAGCAGCGGGAGCTGCCGGCGGGCCGGGGCCAACGCACGGCCCTGTGGGTGCAAACCAGCGGCCCATGCCCGCCCAGCTATCCGCGGGCGGTGGGGCTGCCCAGCAAATTCCCCCTGGGCCAGGGCCCCTCAGCCGGCTGATCAGCCCCCCTGGCTGAGGCGCTGCAACGGCACACCCCCCACCAGGTGGCGCAGCTCCCGCAGCAGATCGGGGATGCGATCCACCCAGGGACTGGCAGCCAGAGCCTGGCGCAACTCCGCTTCGCTCACGGCCCGGTCGAGGGCATCGGCATTCGCCCCCGGAAACCAATGGCTGCCGCCGCCGAGCAGGCCGTAGCGGGCGCGGGCAAAGCTCTGCAGATCCCAGGCCTGCACGAGGTTGTGCAGCCACAGCAACACCGGCAGGTTGATCTCACCCGGCGTCTCCTGCCAGGGGGGCAGCCCCGTCTGCCAACTGGCCAGCCAATCGGCGCCAAGGGCCTCCAGCCGGGCCCGCTCCAACCGGGCGAGAACCGGTGGCAGCAGGGCCTCGGCCTGGGGCAGCAGCGCCACAGCGTCCAGGTGACGGTCCAGGTCGTCCGGGGTGGCGGCCCCAACGCTGATGGTGTGCACCCCCGGGGCGTTGAGGCAGAAGAGGTCGTTGAACACGATCGGGTGCAGCGGCGCGCACAGCTCCAGCAGCCGCGGCGAGGGGGTGTGCAGATGGCCCCCCTTGTCGGTGGGGCTGATCACAAACACGCCCATGTCGTGGGCCTGGGCCGCCTCGATCGCCGGACGGTTGTCCTGGCGGATGAAATACCAGTGCAGGTTCACGTAATCGAAGGCGTCGCTGGCAATCGCCTCGAGGATCAGCGGTAGCGGCCCGTGGGTGGAGAAGCCCACCGAGCCCACCCGCCCCTGGGCCTGCCAACGGCGCACCACCTCCAGGCAGCCGCCGGGCCGCAGGGTCTGCTCCAGGTGCTCCGGCAGGTTGAGGCCGTGGATCGCCAACAGGTCCACCCGCTCCACCCCGAGGCGCTCCAGGCTGGTGGCCAGCTCCGCCTCGAAGGCGGCCGCATCCGCCTGGGGCGGCACCTTGGTTTGCAGGATGCGCTGCGGGTCCGGCACCCGGTGGAGCAGGGCCCCGAGCTGCCGCTCAGAACTGCCGTAATGGCGCGCCGTTTCCACGTGGTGGAAGCCGAGGGCCGCCGCCCGTTCGAGGATCCGGAGCAGGTTGGCCTGGCTGTCGGCGCTGATCCGATCGGCGGGCACATCGCTCCAACTCTGCTGGAAGCGCATCCCCCCCAGGGAGAGCAGCGGCATCGGCAGCTCGGTGCGGCCGAATCGTCTCACGGGCAGCGCAGCCATCAGGGGGCCACGGCGCCACCGGCGCGGGGCAGGGTGCGGCGCGGCCGGGCCGGGGTGGGCAACCCCAACGGCAACAGTTCCTGTTGGCGGCTCTGCTCCTCCAGCTCCGGCAGCTGCTCGTAGCTCACCCAATGGATGCAATCCACCGGGCAGGTGTCGATCGCCTCCTGAATCCGCTCCGTGCTGTCGCCGTCCTGGCGAATGGCGCGGGAACGGCCCCAGTCGGGCTCCACCACGAAGGTGTTGGCGGCCACGTTGGCGCAGTAGCGGCAGCCGATGCACACGGCTTCGTCCACCCACACGGCCTTCTGGCGCAGGGCACCACCCAGCACCGGTTCACGCCCGCTGCAGGAAGGGCCGGCCTCGGCCGGAGCGCTGAAGGCAAGTCCCGGGTTGATCACCATGGACGCCGTCAGGGGGTCGCTGGGATCAGCCGTCCCAGCGGCTCACCACCAGCTCAATCGAACCGTCGGCGCTCTGGCGCTGCTCCATCACCTGATAGCCCTCCTCCTGGGAGGCGGCCAGGATGCTGCGCAGGGCGTACTGCTGGGTGAGCTTGGCCAGGAAGCGCTCCACAGGGATCGGCTGCTTCCAGAGGTCGAGGTCGGTGACCAACTCATAGCTGCCGCTGCTGGCGTTCCAGCGGAAACCCAGGTCGGTCCCTTCGGGGCAGGCCACCGCGAGATCGGCCAGCACCGTCTGGCCGCGGTAGCCGCGCACCGGTTGCTCGCGCTCGCTGGGGTCGTGGCCGAGGTCCCGCAGGGCGTCCACCAGGGCGGTGCGATCACGCAGTTCCGTCTTAACGGTGCTGAAGTGCGACATCAGGTGACCGGGGTGGTGAGGGTCTGCTCGGGGTTCACCGTGGCGGCCTGGCCCTGGTAGGCCTCGGCCGTGGGCTGGCGCTGCTGAACGCTGCCCAGGCGGGCTTCGATCCGTTCGGTGAGCTGTTCACAGCCACCGCCGCTGATGCCATTAACGAGCTCCTCCACGCGGCCGTCCGGACGGATCCGAAAGCTGATGGTGTGCTGGGGCATCCCGGCGGTGGGCGGGTCGTCGGATGCTAACCGCGTGATGCCGGGGGTGGCGGTTCAGGCCAACAGCCCCTCATCCACCAGGGTCTGCAGCCGCTCCAGCACCAGCGGGTCCTCCAATTGCTCCAGGGCCAGGCGGGCTTCATCCCGCACCGCCAGGTCGCCGTCCTGCAGCATGGCCGCCAGCAGCGCCTCCACCACCTCCCGCTGGCGGGGCTCCACCAGGTCGCCATAGAGCCGCCCGAGCGACCAGGCGCTGTTGCTGCGCACCGCCGCTTCGCTGTCGATGCGCAAGGCCAGCAGCAACTGACCTGCCGCCTGGTCGGCCTTGGCCAATCCGGTGGCGCCGGCGTCCGCCAGGGCGCTGGCGGCCCAGAGCCGCACGGCGGCGATGTCGGCTTCCAGGGCCCGGATCAGGGGGTTCATCACCGGCGCATCCCGATAGCTGCTCAAGCTCCAGGCCACCGCCTTGCGCACGTAGCCGTTGCTGTCGTTCTGCAGCAGGGCCAGCAACGGGCTGATGGCCTGCAGGTCGGGGTTGCGGCCCAGGGCATACACCGCACTCATGCGCAGGATTGGGCAGCTGGCCTCCAACAGCGGCAGCAGCAGGGCCGGGGCACGCGGATCGCGGTGTTCACAGAAGATCCGCAGCCCCTGCATGCAGTCCTCATGGCTGCCCTTGAGCAGCTGCAGACCCAGGTCGCACTCCGCCGCCACATCGGCCGCCGCCACCTCCGCCGCCTCGAGTTCATCCAGGGGATCACCAAGCAGCTCCTGCGCCAGTTCCCGGGCGAGCATCTCCGGATCGAGCGCCAACTCGGCCGGGCTCTGGGAAAACTCTGGGTACGGGCCAGTCATCGGCCGATCGTAAAAGCCAGCAGCGGCATCAACCGCACTCCGCCGGCGGGGGCCATTCAGTTAATCGGCGCCGGGGCGGCCATGTCGCCCGGCAGCCAGATGCGGGCGCTCACGGCGAACAGGGCCAGGCCAAACAGCATCACGATGGCGGCGGGCAACAGGGTGGAGCGGAAAAACTGCACGGGCCTCAGCGGCGGTGCCCCCAGTTTGACGCGCCTAGCCTGCGGCCGACTCCAGCGCGACCCGCGACACCCGCGCCCATGCCCGCGTCCCCGCCAGTGCCCCAGCCAGCGTCCGGGCCCCAGCCGCCGGGCCGCTGGCGCCGGCTGGGGGCCATCAGCGCCGAGGGCTTCGCCAGCGGTGCCCCCAACACCGGCCTGGGGGAGGTGCTGCCGATCTGGCTCGCCACCCACGGGGTGCCCGTGGAGCTGATCGGGCTGCTGCCCCTGGCGGGGCTGCCCTACGCCATCAAGGCCCTGTGGGCGCCGTTGCTGGATCGCTGGCCGATCCCCTGGCCCGACCGTCGCCGGGGCTGGATCGCGCTGCTGCAACTGCTGCTGGCCCTGGGCATCGGCAGCCTGGCGTTGCTGCGCCCCAGCACCGACCCCCACACCCTGGCGGCCATCGGCCTGGTGGCGCTTGTGGTGGCGGTGCTGAGCGCCACCCAGGACATCGTGATCGACGCTTACCGCACCGACCTGCTGCCCCGGCAGGAGCGGGGTGCGGGGGCCGCCGCCAATTCCCTGGGGTTCCGTGGCGGCACCTTGATCCTGGGGTCAGGGGCGCTGCTGATCGCCGGCAGCGCCGGCTATCCGCTGGCCTTCGGCTTCGCCGCGGGGCTGCTGGTGCTGATGATCCCCTGCACCCTGGCGGCGCCAAGCCTGCCGCCCCTGGCCCAACCGGTGACCAACCTGCGCCAGGCGGTGGTGGGCCCCCTGCGCGACTTCCTGGCCCGCACCGGCGGCAAACGGGCACTGCAGATCCTGGCTCTGGTGCTGCTCTACCGGCTGCCGGATGGCCTGCTGGCCCCGATGGGGGGCCCCTTCCTGGTGGCCGCGGGCCTCAGCGCGGGCCAGATCGGGCTGTTGAAATCCGCCCTGGGGGTGGTGGCCACGATGGTGGGGGTGGTGCTGGGCGGCGTCCTGTTCGGCCGGCTGGGCATGAACCGCAGCCTGTGGCTGTTCGGCATCGCCGGCGCCACCGGCAACCTCGCCTACTGGCTGGTGGCCCGGGCGGGGGTGAGCTCCCTGGAGCAGGTGGCGGGGGCGGTGCTGCTGGAGAACCTCTCCAGCGGGCTGGTGGGCACCGCCTTCGTGGCACTGCTGATGAGCCTGTGCAACCCGCGCTTCTCCGCCACCCAGTACGCCCTGTTGTCGGGGGTGTACGCCATCAGCAGCAAGGTGCTGGCGGCCCCCTCCGGCCTGCTGGTGAAACTGCTGGGCTGGGACCACTTCTTCCTGCTGTCGGCTGCCGCCGCGGTGCCCGCCTTTCTGTTGATGGTGCTGGTCACCCCCTGGGGCGAAAACCAGGCCCGCGGCGCCTACCCGGGGGACTGAACCGGGTCGTGGCCGGGGCCTGGGGCGGCGGGCTGGAGGCTGCCCTCCAGGCGCCGGCGCAACTGGCCGCAGGCGGCATCGGCATCGAGGCCACGGCTGGCGCGCACGCTCACGGCCACGTGCTGCTCCTGCAGGCTGCGGCGGAACGCCTCCACCGCCGCCGGGGTGGGGCGCTGGAACTCCTCCTCGGCGATGGGGTTGTAAGGGATCAGGTTCACGTGGCTCTGGAAGCCGCGCAGCAACTGGGCCAGCGCCTTGGCGTGGCGGGGTTGGTCGTTGAGGCCCCCCAGCAGGATGTACTCGAAGCTGACGCGGCGGCCGGTGATCGCCACGTAGCGGCGGCAGTCGTCGAGCAGGGCCTCGATCGGGTAGGCGTGGGCGGTGGGGATCAGCTGCTCCCGCAGGCCCTGGTCGGGGGCGTGCAGGCTCACGGCCAGGGTGAACTGGGCGCGGCCGAGCCGCTGTAGGGCCAGCTCGGCGAGCTGGGGCAGGGTGCGGGCCACCCCCACGGTGCTCACGGTGATCTGGCGCTGGGCCATGCCCAGGTCGGTGCAGAGGCAATCGATCGCCGCCAGCACGGCCTCGATGTTGAGCAGCGGCTCGCCCATGCCCATGAACACCACGTGGCTGGGGCGCTGCTCCATCGCCTCGCGCACGCTGAGCACCTGGTCGACGATTTCGTGCACCGCCAAGGAGCGCTGCAGCCCGCCCTTGCCGGTGGCGCAGAAGCGGCAGGCCATGGGGCACCCCACCTGGCTGCTCACGCACACGGTGAGGCGGCCTTCGGCGGGAATGCCCACGGTTTCCAAGCTGAGGCCATCGTGGGTGCCCAGCAGCAACTTGGTGGTGCCGTCGCGGGCCACGCTGCGGTGCAGCTCACGGGAGCGGCCGATCCAGTCGGCGGCGCCAGCGGGGGGCTGGCCGACCAGCTGGTCGCGGAAGGCCTTGGGCAGCACCGACACCTGGTCGAGGCTGCGGGCTCCTTTGGCGTAGAGCCAGTCGTGCAGTTGGCGGCCGCGGAAGGCGGCCTGGCCGTGCTGCTCAGCCCACTGCTCCAGGGCCGAGCGGCCCATCCCCAGCAGGGGAGCGGCCATCAGGGCCAGACCAGCAGGCCATGGCCCAGCTGCACCTCCACCACCAGCAGGGCGATGAAGCCGAGCATGGCCACGCGCCCGTTGAGGCGCTCGGTGTGGGTGTGGAAGCCGTAGCGGGGGAGACGCCGCTGCGGCACGAGCTGGGGCTGGATCATGGCGCTGGGGTCGTTCGCAACGATGCTGGCGGGTCAGGTCACGCGGCGGTGAGCGGGGTCACTCGTCGGTGAGCAGACCCTCCTCCTGCAGACCCTCGAGGGCATCGGGGTCGGCGATCAGCTCCTCCTCCATCACCTCATCCAGGCTGGGACGGGTGAAGGCGGCCAGGTTGCTGGCGGCCGCCTCGATGCCGTGGCGGCTGCGGGTGGCCTCCAGATCGGCGTCGGAGGGGTCGTCGAGCAGGGCACCGGCGGTGCTGGCCGACGGGGCGGCTGGCATGTCCACGGTGTAATCGGGCCGCAGGTTCTGCATGCGGCGGTAGCCACCGCCGTCCTCATCCAGGATGTCGGGATGGGGGCCCGCCTCAGCCCGCAGCTCCTCTTCGAAGCCGCTGAAGCCGGTGCCAGCGGGGATCAGGCGACCGATGATCACGTTCTCCTTGAGGCCGCGCAGCCAGTCGCTCTTGCCCTCGATGGCCGCCTCGGTGAGCACCCGGGTGGTCTCCTGGAAGGAGGCGGCGGAGATGAAGCTGTCGGTGTTGAGCGACGCCTTGGTGATGCCCAGCAGCACCGGGGTGAACTCGGCGGGGGCACCGCCGGTGATCGCCATGGCGCTGTTCACCTGCTCCACCTGACGCAGCTCGATCAGCTCGCCGGGCAGCAGGGTGGTGTCGCCCGCATCCTCGATGCGCACCTTGCTGGTCATCTGCCGCACGATCACCTCGATGTGCTTGTCGTCGATGGTGACGCCCTGCGACTTGTAGACGTTCTGCACTTCCTGCACGAGGCGGAACTGCAGCTTGGAGATGGCCTCCTGGGCGGCCTCGAGGGTGGGCTTGCGGCTGCGCAGGTCTTCGAAGAAG
>JBIKKZ010000100.1:0-5925 GCA_044360095.1 Vulcanococcus sp.
AACTCCTCGCTGCCCACCCAGACCGCTCGCACGGTCAGCAACGGTGCGGTGCGCTCCAACACCCTGCTGCCCCTGGGCGGCACGGCTGTGATCGACAACCATGTTCCCGCTGATCTGAAGGATCTGTCCGGCTGGTCCCGCGACGAGCTGCAGGCTGGCCTGCAGAAGGAATACGACGTGGACGTGGTCGCCGTGGCCCGTTTCCTCTATTCCCCCCAGGGTGAGAAGTTCCTGTCTGAGAGCATTCAGCAGAACAACTACACCCCTTATTACAGCCAGCAGAACAGCCTTCAGGCCGTGCGTGGCGCCATCATCCTCGACTCCGCTGACGGCAAGCTCTCCAGCTACGGGATGATGGCGAAGCTGCCCACCGACCAGCGCCTGCAGGGTGCCATGAAGGTGTGCGATGCCAACAACGCCTCCAACAGCCAGCGGGCCACCTCGCTGCTGAGCTGGTACATGAACACCCCCGCCTGCATTCAGGCCTACACCGCCGAAGCTCCGGCTCCAGCTCCGGCTCCGGCCGCCCCTGCCGTGCGTGGTCTGTGGTGATCGGCTCGGGTGTTCCCCTCGGGGAACCCCAGCCCGCCTGAGCCGTTGCGCTCAGGCCCTTGGCCCCGGCGTTGCCGGGGCTTTTTGCTGCCGGCTCAGCAGCAGGGCGTGGTCGAGCCGTTGGGGCAGGGGCAAGCCGCACAGGGGCCGCAGCCCATCGGCCAGCGCCTCGATCTGGCGCGGCTTGAGCAGGCTGCCCAGGTGCTGGCGGTAGGGGGCCCCGGCGGCCAACCAGCGCTCCAGCAACCCCGGGCTCAGGGGCAGCTCCAGCGGTTCCTGCCACTGCTCCCAGCTTGGGGGCTGCCATCCCAGGGCGATCAGCTCCTGCTCCAGCGCCGATGGCTCCGGCGGGGTGGCGATCCATTGCGATTCCGCCGCGGCCACGGGCTCCAGCAGCTCCCGCAGCGGGGCGGGTAGCTCCGGGCGCGCCAGCAGGGCCGCCGCGGGCCCCAGGGCCGGTTGGCTGAACAGCAGCCGCAGCTGGGCCCCTGGTGCCGCCAACCGGCCCAGGGCCAGCAGCTGCTGGCGGCGCGGTGCTGGCTCCAGCTGGCGGAACGGGTGGCGGGCCGCCAACCATTCAAAGCGGTGCCCCCGCTCCAGCTGCTGCTCCAGGGCGGGCAGGTCGCCGAGCAGCAGCTGGGGCCGCCCGAGGCTGTCGAGCACCTGCAGCTGGGCCTGAAGCCGGCGCTGGTCGTCGGCTGAGGCGGCCTGGATCACCACGCCGCCTTCGGGGCATTGCTCCAGCGGGTCGAGGGCCCAGAGCAGCGAGCGGGCCTCGAGGATCAACACCCGCTGATGGCGCTGCCATGGGACCCCTTGCCAGAGCCGTTGGCGCAGCTGCTCGAGCCGTTCCCCCTCCGCCCCCAGCTGCCGTTGCAGCCATAGCCCCAGGGCCGGATCGTCCGGCCCGCTGCTGAGCACCTCCCCCAGTTCTGCGTCGTGTTCGGCCGCGGCGGCCAGTTGTGCGGCGCGGCGCCGCTGCAGCCGCTGGCGGCGCTCCCCTTCCCACCCCTGGCTGCCCGGTTGCCAGAACACCTGCCCCTGCAGGCTGGAGGGCAGGTATTGCTGGGCCACCCAGTGCTCGGCGTAGGCGTGGGGGTAGCGGTACCCCACCCCATCGCCGAAGGCCTTGCCGTCGCGGTTGGCATCGCGCAGGTGGGCCGGCACCGTCTGGCGGCTGCTGGCCTTCACCGTTTTGAGGGCATCGAAGAACCCCAGGATGCTGTTGCTCTTTTCGGCGCCGGCCAGGTAGAGGGCCGCCTGGGCCAGGGGGTAGAGCCCCTCCGGCAGCCCCACCCGTTCAAACGCCGCTGCGCAGGCCTCCACCACCACCATCGCCTGGGGGTCCGCCAGGCCGATGTCCTCCCCGGCGGCGATCAGCATGCGCCGGAAGATGAAGCGGGGGTTTTCGCCCGCCTCCACCATGCGCGCCAACCAGAACAGGGCCGCATCGGGATCGCTGCCGCGCAGCGATTTGATGAAGGCACTGATGGTGTCGAAGTGGGCGTCGCCCTGTTTGTCGTAGAGCACCGCCCGTTGCTGGATCGAGTCTTCGGCGATGGCCAGGTCGATCCGGATCACGCCATCGCCATCGGGCGCGGTGGTTTCCACCGCCAGCTCCAGGGCGTTGAGCAGGCTGCGGGCGTCGCCGCCCGCCACATCCACCAAGTGGTCGGCGGCCTCGGGGCTGATCGCCACGGCCCGCTGGCCGTAGCCCCGCTCGGGATCCTCCAGGGCCCGTTGCAGCAGCTGGTGCAGGTGCTGCGGTTGCAGGGGCTGCAGGCGGAACAGGCGCGAGCGGCTCACCAGCGCCTTGTTCACCTCAAAGAAGGGGTTTTCGGTGGTGGCCCCGATCAGGGTCACGGTGCCGTTCTCCACCAAGGGCAGCAGCGCATCCTGTTGGGCGCTGTTGAAGCGGTGCACCTCATCGATGAACAGCAGCGTGCGCAAGCCGTGCTGTTGCAGACGCTGTTGGGCCGCCTCCACCGCGGTGCGCAGATCTTTCACCCCCGCCAGCACGGCGTTGAGGCTGCTGAAGTGGGCGCGGGTGGAGGCGGCGATGATCCGCGCCAGGGTGGTTTTGCCCACCCCCGGCGGGCCATACACGATCAGGTTGCCAACGCGATCGGCACTGATGGCCCGGCGCAGCAGTCGCCCGGGGCCGAGGATCTCCTCCTGCCCGGCAAAATCATCGAGGCTGCGGGGGCGCAGGCGATCCGCCAGGGGCGCCAGGCTCTGGCGCAGCTGTTCGCCGTGGTGGCTGAACAGATCGCTCACGCGGGTTGCCGAGGGTTGGTGATCAACTGACTTTGCTGGTGGATTACAGCCTTGGCAAAACGACTAACTTGTGCCCACGTTCCACCGAACCCGTGCGCGCCGCCCCGCTCACCATCCCCCTGATCGGCCTGCTGCTGGCGGCCTGCGGCGGCCAGCAGCAGGCCCGTCCCCTCCTGCTGGTGCAGGTAGAGCCGATCGGTGAGGCGGAGTTCAATCCCTCGATCGAGGTGATCAGCCGCCTGAGTTCCACCACCGATGTGGCCCTGCGGCCAGAGACCGATGGGCGGGTGGTCAAGATCCTGGCGACCCAAGGGCAGAAGGTCAAAGCCGGGCAACCGATCCTGGTGCTCGACAACGTGCAGCTAACGGCAGCCCTGGATTCCAGCAAAGCGGAAGCGCGCAAGGACCGCCTCAATGCCGAGCGCTACATCTTCCTGAACCAGCAAGGGGCCGTCTCCACCCGGGACCGGGACTTCTACGTGACCGAGGCGATCAAAAGCCGCGACCAGGTGCGGGCTAGTGCCGCCAACCTGGGCTACAAGTACGTTACGGCTCCAATCAGCGGTGAGATCGGCGATCTCGACACCGTCAAGTTGGGCGATTACGTGAAACAGGGGGAGGCGATCACCGGCATCGTCGACAACTCCACCCTCTGGACCCTGATGGATGTGCCGGCCACCCAGGCTTCCCGGGTGGCCAATGGCCAGTCGGTGCAGCTGATCACCCAGGGCAATCCTCCGGTGACAGGCCTGGGCAAGGTGGTGTTCATTTCCCCCTACTTCGGGGTGAGCGGCAGCAGTTCCTCCCCCAACACGGTGCTGGTGAAGGCTGCGTTCCCCAATCTCACCGGCAAGCTCAAGACCGGTCAGTACGTGCGCAACCGGATCATCACGGGCTCCAGCACCCAACTCTCGGTGCCGGTGACGGCGGTGTTGATGCAGGCCCAGCAACCCTTCGTGTACCGCGTGGTGCCCCTGGCCCAGGTGATGGCCAAGCTCAAGGCCTCCACCACGATTCCTGAGGCCCAGAAGAAGAAGCTGGAGGCGCTGCCGGCCAACACGCCGATCGTGCTGCAGACCCCCGTGCAGCTGGGGCAGCTGCAGGGCAACCGCTACCCGCTGCTCTCGGGGCTGCAGCGCGGGGATCGGGTGGTGGTCAGCAACACGGCCCTGCTGCGTTCCGGCCTGCCCGTGAAGATCGCCGCCGCTGGCTCCGAGCCGGCCGCTCGCTGAGGTCCGGCCATGTCGCTTTCAGATCGGTTCATCAAGCGGCCGGTGCTCACCACCGTCTGCAGCATCCTGATCGTGCTGGTGGGATTGATTGCGATCCCCACGCTGCCGATCGAAAACCTGCCCAACATCGCCCCGCCGCAGATTCAGGTCACGGCCACCTACGGCGGCGCCAATTCGCTGGTGACCGAGCAGGCCGTCACCAATGTGCTGGAGCAGCAGATCAACGGGGTGCCCGGCGCCGCCTACATCTCTTCACTGACCACCAACACTGGCTCCAGCACGGTGAATGTGTTCTTCGACGAGGACACGGACATCAACATCGACCAGGTGAACGTGCAGAACCGGGTGTCGCTGGCGATGCCCCAGCTGCCGAGCCAGGTGCAGAGCACGGGGGTGTCGGTGATTCAGACCACCCCATCGATTCTGCTGGCCTATCAGGTGTCCTCCAGCAACGGGCAGTTTGATGCGCCCTACATCAACGGCCTGATTTACGAGGAGCTCTACTACCAACTGGAGCGCATCCCTGGGGTGGCCCAGGCCACCCTGTTCGGCGGCAGCAACCCCGCCTATTGGTTGTTCATTGATCCCTCCAAACTCACCGCCAACCAACTCACCGCCGATCAGGTGGTGTCTGCGGTGCGCAGCCAGAACGCCGTGGCGGTGGGCGGTTTGGTGGGGGGGCCTCCCGCCGGCGGCAACCAGCTGTTTACCTACCCGATCCTGGTGGAGAACAACGGCAACCTGGTGTCGATCGAGCAGCTCAACGGGCTGATCGTGGGCAAATCACCCCAGGGCAACCTGCTGCGGCTCTCCGATGTGGGTGAGGCCAGCTATGGCTTCAACAGCTTCTCCACCCAGGGTACAGACATCAACGGGAACCCGGCCATCACCATTGGTGTGTACCAGACCCCGGAAAGCAATGCGCTGCAGGTGAGCCAGGCGGTGGTGGCGTTGATGGATCAGTTCAAGGCTCAGCTGCCCCCGGGGGTGGTGGTGAGTGAGATCTACAACGTGGGTCAGTTCATCGAATCGGCCGTGGATGGGGTCACCGATGCCCTGGGCCTGGCGATCGTGTTGGTGCTTGTGATTCTGTTTCTGTTTTTGCAGGACTGGCGCGCCACGGTGGTGCCCAGCTTGGCGATCCCGATCTCCCTGGTGGGCACCTTTGCCTTCATCAAGGTGTTTGGCTTTTCGATCAACCAGCTGACCCTGCTGGGGCTGGTGCTGGCCACGGGTTTGGTGGTGGACGACGCCATCGTGGTGATTGAGGCGGTGGCCAAAAACCTGGAGGCGGGCATGAAACCCCGCCAGGCGGCATTGGCCTGCATGGGCGAGTTGATCGGAGCGTTGATCGCCACGTCACTGGTGTTGATGGCGGTGTTCGTGCCGGTGGCCTTCTACCCCGGCGGCATCGGGATCATCTACCGGCAGTTTGCGCTCACGATTGCCTTCTCGATCGCCATCTCCACCTTCAACGCCCTCACCTTCTCACCCATGATGGCGGGCCTGATTCTCAAGGCGGAGAAACCGCCGCGGCCCGAGGGGTGGACCTGGACCGTGGCCGGGGTGATCGTCGGCCTTGGGTTCGGACGCTTCAGTTCCGCCTCCTTCGGCATTGGTGCCTACATCTTTGGGGTGCTGTTGTTTGGCTTTGCCGGCAGCCGCCTGGCACAGATTTTTGACGGCTTCAACACCGGTTTCGCCCGCTTGCAGCAGGGCTACGCGCGTCTGCTGAACCGTCTGATTGAACGCCGCCGTTGGATCCTGATGGGCCTGGCCAGCGGCATTGTTGTCACCGCGATTGCCTTCAACGCCCTTCCTACCGCGTTCATCCCTGAGGAAGATCAGGGCTATGGGCTCGGCA
>JBIKKZ010000101.1:0-5922 GCA_044360095.1 Vulcanococcus sp.
CAGCCCTGCCGCCCGCTCAGCCGCCACGGGCAATTGCTGCACCAGCTGCTGAAACTGCTCCACAAATGGAGGCACCACTGCCGCCAGGGCCACCAGCAACAGCACCAGCAAGCCCAGCAGGCTGAGCAGCAGGGCCTGGGGCCTGCCGCACTGCAAACGCCGTTGCACCACCCCCACCAGGGTGCAGAGGGCCATGGCCAACACCACGGCTGCGAACAGGTGGATGACCACCTCCCGCAGGTGCCACAGCAGCAGCAGGGCCGCTGCCGTGGCGATCACCCCGATCCACTGGCCGAATTTCACGGCAGCTCAGTCGGCTTGTCTGTTGCCATCGGTGTCGCCGTCGCCGGCCCCATCACCCTGCTCAGCCTTTTGGGAGAACCCCAGTTCATGGGCGTCGGCGTAGCGCTGGGCAAAGCGCATGAAGCGATCGAAATCCTCCGGCGTTTTCCAGGTGTAGGTGGCTTCTAGGGCCGCCGGCTTGCCGTTCACAAATTTGGCGTTCACGTCGCGGGTCACCAGCTGACCCTCCTCATCCACCATGTACATGCCGCCGATGTCCCCCAGGGATTCCGGCGACAGGGCCTCCGGCTGGTCGAACACGAAGATTGCCTGGCCGGTGCGGCCATCGCGCGATCGGGTCATGCGGATGTCGGGCACCACCGGTTCATCGACTCCGCGAAAAAACTGAATGGCGGCCATCGACGGGTCCCACAAAGACCAGATCCTAGGCAGTGTCCCCGGCGCGCCTCAGCCCGCCTGGGCGGTGATGCAACCGGTGGCCAGCAAGCGTTGGGCCGCCGCCTCGCTGCCCAGCCCGCCCAGCGGGTGGTTGCCCAGCAACCGCCGCGGGTCACCCTCGCGGTGCCGGTTTAGTTCGTGGTCGTAGCAGCGGTCGTAGTAGTCGAGCATCTGCCGTGCCGCCTCACCCCAATCGCCACGGTCGATGGCCTCCAGGGCGGCGGCGGTGCGCTGGGGCCCGAGCCGGCGGGCGATGCGCTCGGTGGCCCCCCGTAGGGCGGCGGCGGGTTGGCTGCCGTACACCGCCACCAGCTGCTCCAGCCGCTCCGGCAGCGGGCGCTGAATCTCCAGCAGCGGTGCGCGCTGCATCTGCCGCCAGAGCCCCGCTGGAATGCGGCAGCGGCCCACCTGGGCACTTTCGGCCTCCAGCCAGATCTCCGGGGCATGGCGTTGGTTGTGCAACGCCAGGGCGATGCGGTTTTCGTAGTGCTCCGTGCTGGGTTGGGGCGGCAACCCCAGCCCCCCGAAGCTGCTGCCGCGGTGGTGCGCCAACCCCTCCAGATCCACCACTGCCACGCCGTGGCGCTGCAGGGCGAGCAGCAGGTCGGTTTTGCCGGTGCCGGTTCTCCCACCGAGTAACCGCAACGGCCAGGGATGCTCCACCAGCTCCAGCACCCAACGCCGGAAGGCCTTGTAGCCCCCCTCCAGCACCACCACCGGCAGCTCCAGCTGCTGCGCCAGCCAGGCGACGCTCTGGGAGCGCATGCCGCCGCGCCAGCAATGCAGCCGCAGCACACCACCGGTTTCGCCGTGGGCGTTGCTGAGGGCATCCCCCAGCTGGGCCAGCCGTGGCCCCACCAGTTGCAGGCCCCGTTGGATGGCGGCCCGGCGGCCGAGCTGCTTGTAGGCGGTGCCCACCTCCGCCCGCTCGTGGTCGCTGAATAGGGGAAGGTTGCGGGCCCCCGGGATGTGCCCCTGGGCGTATTCCGCCGGCGCGCGCACATCCAGCAGGGCGCCCGATCCCTCCAGAAACGGTTCGATCGACCCTTGCACGCCTGCGTCCACCCCGCCCCCCTCCGGCCATGCCTGACATAGTGGGCCAACGCTGGCGCAGGCAGCTCCGTCCCCCTCGATGCTCTCCGGACCCCCTGTCAACACGACGGTTAGTGCCGACCAATTGTTGGAGCGTTTCCTCGCCGCCAACCCCCGGCAGCGCCGCAGCTTGTTGACCCAACTGGAGCAGCGGGCCCAGGAGTTGCGTCCCCTGTTGGCCGACCAGCTCGATCGCCTCGATGCCACCGGAGACGACTGGGCCGCCGGCACCCTGGTGCAGCTGTTGGCCAGTGAGGCTGATGCGCTGGCGGATGCCTTCTGGCGGCGCTGCCCCGACGGCTGGCTCGCGGTGAGCAGCACCCAGGGGCTCGACTATGCCCCCCTGCAGCGGGCCTTGATCCAGCGCGATTTTGAGGAGGCCGACCGGCTCACGAGCACCCATTTGCGGCAGCTGGCCGGGGCCGATGCCGAGGCCCGCGGTTACGTGTACTACTCCGAGGTGCCCCCGATGGCGGCCGCTGATCTCGAAAGCCTGGATCGTCTTTGGGTGGTGTATTCCCAGGGCCGCTTCGGTTTCTCTGTGCAGCTGCGGCTGCTGCGCAGCCTCGCCGGCCGTTGGGACCAGCTGTGGCCCCGCATCGGGTGGAAGCAGGGCGGCCTGTGGACCCGCTACCCCAAGGCCTTCACCTGGTCGCTGGAGGCGCCGGAGGGACATCTGCCCCTGGTGAACCAACTGCGGGGCGTGCGGTTGATGGATGCCTTGCTTGGCCATCCCGCCCTGCAGCGACGGGTGTCGGCCTGATCACACCCTGGCGGCGTCGCCGGTGTTGCAGGGGTAGGGTCGAGACGATCCCGATGGGACCCTGCGGCGGCAACCATGGCCATGCGTTGGGCTGACTTCATCACCCCATCAACGTTGCAGTTGGCGCCATTGCTGGAGCTGCTGCTGGAGCCGATCAACCGGTCGCCACAGTTGGGCAACCTGCAGCTGGGCCTGCAGGAGGTGTTGGTCAACGCTGTGCGCCACGGCAACGGCAACGACCCCCGCAAATGCCTTCGGGTGCGACGCATCGTCACCCCCCGTTGGCTGGTGTTTCAGGTGCAGGATGAGGGGGCCGGCGTTCCGCCCCAGGGCCGTGGCCACGCGTTGCCGGAGGCCGTGGATGCCGCCTGCGGCCGTGGCCTCTACCTGATCCACCAGTGCTTCGAGGATGTGCGCTGGAGCCGCCGCGGCAACCGCGTGCAGGTGGCGGTGCGGCGCGCCGCCTGACGCCTCAGCGGCCGTGCTGCGGGCAGCCCGGGTCGCGCAGCTCCCCCTGCAACCACCCCAGGGCCTGCTCCACCATGGGCGTGGCCTCGCCGTTGTTCACGAGCTGAACCAGGGCCGCCGCCAGCAGTTCGGCGGCGCGGCGCCGGGGGTGTCCCTTGAGCGCATGCCACTGGCGATCGTCGATGCTCAGCAGACGGGCCAGGGCTTCGCTGCTCTCCTGGCTGCCCTCCGGCCACAGGGGGGGGCGCGATTGCGGCGGCACGGGCGGCTTCACTGGACGAACGGTGGCTCCGGCGGCCATCCTGGCGCCATGCAGCAGCGGCCGCGCTCCCCCCACACGCCCATCCGTTGGTTGCACCAATTGGGCGGCGTGATGGCGCAGGTGGCACGGGCAGAGCGGTTACCATCCCGTGATGACAGCCTGCAGGCGCGGCGGTTGCGCCAGCGCATGGCCCTGGCCCAGCGCCTGCTCGACCCCCTGCCTTCGCCCCTGCGGGCCACCGGAGCGCTCGAGCGTGGCGTTTGGCAGGCCCTGCGCTGGGGAGGGCTGGGGCTGCTGCTGAGCCTCTGGCTGCGGCGCTAGGCCGCCGGTTCCATCGCCGCTGGGCCCGCCTCGGGCTCCGGTTGCAGATCCACCCGGGCTCCGCTGAGCCGCGGGGGCGGGGCCGTCTGGGCCAGCCGCTCGCCCCGCAACCAGGCGTTGTGCAGGGCCCGTCGCCGTTGGTCTTCCGCCAACACCAGCCGATCTGCGGCGGAGACGGGGCTTTCGCCCGGAAGCACCGGCGTGCGTAGACAGATGCCAAAGCCGTGGGCCTCCACCTGCAGCTGCCCCTCCATCAGCACCGTCTGGAAGGTCCAGCCGGTGAGCCAGCGCACGCTGAAGGGATTGGCCATGCCCGGGCGCTGCGGCGGATCCAACCCTTCGACCCTATGGGGGTGGCCGCTGCGTGGGCTGCCTTTGTCAGCGCTTGGTGGCACTCCAGACGCGGGTCATCAGGTGGGAGCTGGCGCGAATGCCACGGAAACCTGTCTGCTCGAGCCGGCCGTCGATGCCGTCGCTGATGTAGTCGCGGTAGTAGGGCTCGTGGAACACGCGGCGGAAGTTGTCCATCGCCGCCTCGAACTGGGGCGAATCCGCCAGCTGCACCGAATCGGCCAGCACCAGCGTGCCGCCGGGCTCCAGCACCCGGAAACATTCGTTGAGCACCGCCTGCCGTGCGTCCCCCGGCAGCTCGTGGAACAGAAACACGCAGGTCACCGCTTGCATGCTGCCGCTCGCGAACGGCAACTGTTCGGCGTTGCCCTGCACCAGCTGGGGCAGTTCGCTGGGGAGTTGGCTGAGCCAGCGGTTGGCCTGGCGAAGGTAGGCGGCGGAGAGGTCGAGGCCCACCAGCTGGGCCTGCGGCAACGCCGCCCGCAGCTGGCGCAACATGCGGCCGGTGCCGGTGGCCACATCAAGCACGCGCAATTGGCTGGCCGGACGGCCCTCAAAGGCCCGTAAGCCCTCGATCAATGGCCGAATCACCCGGCGCCGCATTGGATCGGCGGTGCCGTTGAACAGGATCTCCACCTGCAGGTCGTAGAGCGAGGCGGAGTGGTCGCTCAGGTAGCCATCGGTTTGGTGGTGGAAGTTCTGGAGGTAGTAATCGGGGTAGTTCTCGCTCAGCACCTCCTGCGGCAGGTCGTGCACGTTGCGCTCGCTGCGCCGGGTCCACGTGCTGGGCATGTCGAGCCACACCAATGGGTAGCGGGTGGCCCAATCCAGCCACGGCCCGTCGAACAGGAGGCTGGTGGGGTAGAGACCCTGCTCGGCCTCCTGCCAGTCGAGCTCGAGCAGTGCGGTGTTGGCGGCCTGCAGCTCCTTGAGCATCTGCGAGGGAATGGGCCGCGTTTTGGGGGCACCGGCCGGGGCCACCAGCTCCATCAGCTTGGTGCTCACCTCCTTGTGGGCAACCCCCATCAGGCTCTTGCCCCCCTGCAGGGCCTGGTACGCGAGCTTGGTGAGGGTGTCGGCCATGGGCGAGCGCCGCTGCAGCGAATGGCTCCCATTCCAACGGATCTGTGGCTCCAACGCGGCTCTGCCCCATGAAAAAAGCCCCGGACCATGCCGGGGCAAGAGTCTGGGGCGACGGCTGCTCAGGCGTCGTAGTACATGGTGTATTCGTGGGGGTGGGGCCGCTGGCGCAGCTGCTGCACCTCCTCGTACTTGAGGGCGATCCAGTTGTCGATGAAGTCTTCGGTGAAGACGCCACCGGCCAGCAGGTACTCGTGGTCGGCCTTGAGGGCCTCCAGCGCACCGTTGAGCGATGCGGGCACGGTTGAAATCTTGGCCAGCTCCTCCGCAGACAGTTCGAACAGGTCGACATCGGTGCCGTCACCGGGGTCGATCTGGTTTTTGATGCCGTCGATGCCGGCCATGAGCATGGCGGCGAAGCCCAGGTAGGGGTTGGAGAGGGCGTCGCCGGAGCGGAACTCCAGGCGCTTGGCCTTGGGGTTCATGCCGGTGAGCGGAATGCGCACGGCGGCGGAACGGTTGCCCTGGGAATACACCAGGTTCACAGGGGCTTCAAAACCGGGCACCAGGCGCTTGTAGCTGTTGGTGGTGGGGTTGGTGAAGGCCAGGAAGCTGGGGGCGTGCTTCAGCAGACCTCCGATGTACCAGCGGGCGGTCTGGGAGAGGTTGGCGTAGGTGCCTTCGCCCCAGAACAGGGGTTGGCCGCCCTTCCAGAGGCTCTGGTGCACGTGCATGCCACTGCCGTTGTCGGCAAAGATCGGCTTGGGCATGAAGGTGGCCGTCTTGCCGTATTTCTTGGCGACGTTGCGCACCACGTACTTGTAGATCATCACGTTGTCGGCCG
>JBIKKZ010000102.1:0-5916 GCA_044360095.1 Vulcanococcus sp.
GGGGTTGATCACCCCTTCGATGAACACCTTTTTGCGCTGCTCTTCCGGGGTGGGTGGGGTCACCGGCTCCATCACCCGCTGGCCTTCGCCCTTGGCGGGATCGAAGCCCATGTCCACCACAAAATTGCGCAGCAACGTGATCTGCTGGCCCTGCTCCACCTCTTGCACGGAGCGCAGCACGGCGGAGGCGTTGGCGGAGAGCTGATACCCCTCGGGGATCGGGGCCACCAGGCCGGCGGCCATCCACTGCCCCAGCTGGTACCAGAAGCCCAGCTTGATGTTCACCGACCAATTGGAGTACGAGCGGCCGATGGGGGTGTCGGCGCGGTTGGCCAGGTCGCACATCACCTGGCTCTGTTGGGTGAAGTCCATCCCCTTGATTTCATTGAGGACGCCTTCGGCGAACTGCATCCGGGCGGCGGCCGGAGCGGCGATGGTGATGGTGCGCCCCATCTCGAGGTAGGCGTACCAAATGAGGGCGAGTTGATCTTCGGCGCTCAGCAGTTTGAAGCGAGCCGTGATCGCCGGAACCACATCGGCGGAGCGGGTTTCCGGAAAGATCTGGGAGGCCTTGTCGAGGGTGAACATGCGAGCCGATCCCAAATATTAAGGAGTTTTACAAATTTAGCACCTGCCCCGGGCTTGCACGGCGTTGAATCTGCTATGCGCCGCCAATGCCGCGCCCTGGTGCCACCCGAGAGGCCCTTCAGGGGGTGTCCCACGCCCCCATCCGCTCGAGCCAGGCCTCCGATTGCTCCGGGCTCCAGCCGTGTTCGGCCTCGAGCACGTCGGCAATGGTGATCAACACATCGAACGGGGTGGCGGCATAGCCGCCGGCCTGGCGGGCCTGCTCCCGCAGGGCCTGACCCAGATGCAGCAGGTCGAGTTCCTCCAGCCATTGCCCCTGCTCAAAGGCCAGCAGGCGGTGCAGGTTTGGGGAGCAATCCAATGGGTTGTGCGCAACTGCTCAAGGGTTCCGAGGTGTGCTTTGGGGCGATGCAGGCCGCCCCCGCTGTTGCTGCCCCGCTCAGCAGCTGCCCTGGCGTTAGAGCGCGCTCGGCGGCAGTGGCTCCGGCCGCTGGCCGCAGGCGCGGCGGCACTCCAGCCAGGTGGCCAGTGGCACCTTCAGCTGCTCGGCGATCTGCGGGTCGCTGAGGCCCTGGGCCCGGCCCCGGCGTGAGCGGATCCACAGCTCCCGCAGGCTGTGGCTGATGCGCAGCAGGAAGCCGGTGTCGCGCAGGTGGTGCAGCAGCTCCCCCTTCACCTTGGCCACCAGGTAGCTGGAGGGGCGGTGGCCGCGGCGGGCGTCAAAGCCGATCGCCCCTTTGCAGAGGCCCTCGTAGGCGGGGCTGAGCAGCTCCTCCACCGGCATGGCCCAGCAGCGGGCAAAACGCCGCGCCTGCTGATGGGCCAGCCCCAGGTGCTGGCAGGCGAAGGCCCGTTGCTGGGCGGTCATTGGGCGGCGGCCCGGGATGGGGCGGCGAGGAGGCCGGGGTGTGTGCATGGCAGCGGTGGCATCGAGCTCCGTGCTAACCGCGGCCTGGCGCCCCTGTCAGGGGGAAAAGAGCCTGAAGATCTGCCGCGGTTGCCGCCCCTGCTCTTCGCTGAGATCGCCTGCGGCGGCGGGGCCCGGCCACGGGCGTGGCCGGCTGGATGCCACGGCCGTGGCCACAGCTTGCCCACGGTGGTGGGGGCGGCTGGGCCACGCCGGTGGGCGGGATTGGGGGGCCTGGACGGGCCACAACCGCAGCAGTGACCCTGCCCCTCCCATGGCCCCTGCCGTGTTGCTCACCCACCACCACCGCCAGGCGATGCGCCATGCCGCCGACCGCGGCTTCTGGATGCCCCTGGCCCTGGAGCCGATGCAGCTGCCCCAGCTGCGCTACATCACCGCCCTCAGCCCCGGCCAGGCCTGCATCGGCGCGCTGCTGGAGATCACCGCCTTTGAACCGTGGCATGAACCCGGCATCGGCGAGCTGTGGTTGCCGTTTGTGGGCCAACGGCTCCCCCTGCCGAGACCCCTGCCCCTGGGGCCCCAGGCGCGCCTGCGGCGATGGCTGCCGCAGCGGCCGGAGCAGTGGGCCGTGGTGCCATTGCTGGCCTTGCTGGCGGCCCGGCGGCTCAGCGATCTGGCGCCTCAGCGCTGAGGTGCGATCAGATCCGGCGGCCGCAGCAGCCCCTGCTCCAGGGCCCAGGCCAGCAGGCCCCGCTGGTCGGCCACCCCAGCCTTGCGGTAGAGGTGGCTGCGCTGGCGGCGCACCGTGTCGCAGCGCACCTGCCGCAGGGCCGCGATTTCGGCGCTGCTGCGGCCCCAGGCCAGGGCCAGCAGCAACTCCCGCTCGGCGGGGCTCAGTTGGCCCCTGGGGTGCCGCTCCCTGCGGCGCAGGCGGCGGTCAAACACCGGATCGATGCAAGGGCGGCCGGCCATCAGGTCCAACACCGCCTGCAGCCCCAAGCCGCTGCCGCCGCTCTCCAGGCTGAGCAGGGCGTCAGCCCCCTGCATCCACAGCTGCTGCAACCGCGTGGTGGCCACGGCCCGCGGCAGGTAGACCAGCCCCCGCACCCGCTCGATCCCGGGCTGGCTGCGCAGCTGCTCCAGCAGTTGATCGGCGCCGCCATCGGGCAGGGTGTCGTCGGCGATCATCAGCAGCTGGCGGGTGCCCTCCGGCAGCTGGGCCAGCAGTTCGGCGATCGAATGGCTCACCAGGGCCTGCTCCAGCAGCAGGGTGGCGATCACCTCCACCTGGGCGTTGGTGCTGCAGACGGCCACCGTCCAGCCCTGGCAGGCCTCCAGCACCTGGCGGTGCAGCGGTTGGTGGTGGCCGTAGAGGCGGGTGGGCGCCATCGCCTCAGCGGGTTGGTTGCTCCGAAGCCCGGATCGTTTCGAGCACCGTGCCGCTGTAGCCCGAGACAATCCGGTAGTCGTGGCCATTGAGCAGGGATTTGGCCCGCGCCGTTTTGTGGGCCTGCCAGCTGGCGTGGCGCACGATTTCATCCACCCAGCTGTCGGTGCTGGCGTCGTAGCGCTGAATGATGATCACGTCTTGCTCAGCCTTGATGGCTGAATCGTCTCGGTTGTGATCAACAACGCCAACAAACTGCAGATCGCGTTTGGGATTGCTGGCCCCCCATAGCTGCCGCCGTTGCCCTTGAAGCTGTGTTGCGGATCGGATGACAGCCCAAGGGCCCCTCAGCAAGCTGAACTCCCAAGATGCGCCCCCATGCGGCTTTACCGCCTGATCGACGGTTGCTGTGAGCCCCACCGCCAGTTGGATGCGCTCTACGCCAGCCTCGAAGAGGCCATTGCCGATGCGGTGGAGTGGTTGGAGCAGGGCTGGGGGGAGACGGGCCTCGATGGGCTGTTTGGCCTGATCGGGGTGGAGGTGTGCGCCGCCAATGGCGACTGGCGCACCTGCCGCCTGCCGATGCCCCTGCTCACGCCGCTGCTCTGCCCCCTGCCGGTGGCCTTCAGCTGAGCTCCAGCCACCAGCCGCTGCCGGGCCCCTCCACCATCCAGCGGCGGCCCCAGTTGCGTTGGGAGTAGCGCAGGCTGCGGCCGCTGCCCGGGGCGGTGCTGCGGTAGCCGCCGGCCAGCAGGTTGGCATCGCCGTTGGGGTCGTGCATCAGCAGGGCGCCGGCGGCCGGATCCACGCCCATCACCAGGCTCCAGTGGCCGCCGCCGCGGGGGGCGTGCACCGGCCCATGGTGCAACCAGCCCACCGGGCAGGGGATGCCTTGTTGCAGCTGGGCGATCAGCTGTTCGATGCGGCCGTCCTGGCGGAAGCGGGCCCGGATGCCCAGGTCGGCCAAGGCCGCCACCTGGGCGTGGGCGTCGGTGCTGTCGCCATGGCGTTGCACCAGGGTCAGGTAGCGGTCGTCGGCCTGGCCGGGGCCCGCCAGGCAGCCGGGCCGCAGGAAGGCGGCGGCCATGGCGCAACTGGAGGAGAAACACATGCGTGGCCCCTGGGCGGTGGCGCTGTCGTTCTGGCTGAAGTGGGGCACCGCCAGGGCCAGGGGGGCGGTGGGGAGGCTGGTCATCGCTGCAGGGCAGGGAACCCCCAAGGGTTCCGGCCCGGAACCCTTCGGCGTTGTGGCAGCCGATGGCATGGATTCCAAACGCTTGGTGGTGTGGATCTCCGCGGGGATCCTGGTGTTTCAGGGCACGGCCCTGGCGGTGGACCTGTTCAATTGCATGACCGTGACATGGCTGCTCCTGCAGCGCCGCGGCGTGGCGGAACTGGAGCAACCCTTCTGCAGCCGCCCCCAAGGGCGTATCGATGCGGCGGTGGCCCAGGGCTTGAGTGTCTTGGCCGGTTTGGCCCTTGGCAGTTCGGCCGTGGGACAGGGCCGTGATCGCCTCTGAGCTGGCCCATGTGTGCTGCGCGCCTGCTCGATGCACCCCCCGGATGGTTACGTTTTGAGGAAGTCGGTTTTTTGAGGCGTCCGTTGAGTTTCTGCCTCACCTGCGTGCACTTCAAGCACCCAATGGGTCCGCAGGGGCACTGTGAGGTGTGGCAAAAGGCGATGACGGCGGCGGAAGCCTCCATCCATCGCTGCGATCTCTGGCAGGCCAGGGGGCCGGCGGCCAAGCCTTCGGAACCACGCCCTTACGCCTGAGGAGGGAATCCCTACCGCCGGGACGATGCCGCGGACCGGTGCCGGCTCCTTCAATCCAAACAGGACTCAAGGCGTGATGCATGTCCACTCCTCCGCTGGTGCTGGTGCATGGGCTGCTGGACACCCCAACGGTGTTCAATCGCCTGCGGCAGACGCTGGGGGGGCGTGCTCCTGATCTGCTGATTCCAGCGCTGCCGCTGCGGATGGGCCTCACCCCGGTGGCGGCGGCGGCCGAGCAGCTGGGCCGGCAGATCGAGGCGACCTATCCCGGATCCACCCCCCTCGACCTGCTGGGGTTCTCCATCGGCGGTGTGATTGCGCGCACCTGGATTCAGCAGCTGGGGGGACACTGGCGGACCCGTCGTTTCGTCAGCCTGGGGAGCCCCCAGCAGGGCACGCTCACCGCCCGGCCCTGGTCGAGTCGGCTGTTTCGCGGCTTGGCCGATCTGAAGCGGGGCAGTGCCCTGCTCACCGCGCTGAACAGCAACCTCGACACCCTCGCCAGCGTGGAGTGCCACAGCTTCTATTCCGCCCTCGATCTGGCGGTGCTGCCCGGATGGCGGGCGGTGCTGCCGGTGGGGGCGCGCACAGCCCTGCCGGTGGCCACCCATCCCCAGTTGCTCCGGGATGCGGCGGCCCTGGGGCCCATTGCCCGAGAACTGCTGCGGTTTTGAGGAATCCCGGCGTCCAAGTGGCTGTTGATCCATAGGGTTTGGCCCCGGTGGCCAAGGGCTCCCATGGGTTGGGTCGCTGTCTCCGTGGTGGTGCGATGGCTGCTGGGATGGCTCCTGGCCGTGCACCTCACGCCCTTGCCCCAGGGGATGGTGCGACGCCGCCCGCAGATGTCGGTGCTGATCCCCGCCCGCAACGAGGAGGCCACGCTGCCCCATCTTTTGGCCGCCCTGGCGTGCCAATCCCTGCGGCCCCTGGAGGTGATCGTGATCGACGACCACTCCCGCGATCGCACGGCGGCCATCGCCCAATCGGCAGGTGCCACCTTGCCGCTGCAGGTGCTGCAACCGCCGCCCCTGGCGCCGGGTTGGTGCGGCAAAACCTGGGCCCTCCACCACGGCGTTAAGGCCAGCCATGGCGAGGTGCTCGTGTTTCTTGACGCCGACACCGAGCCGCAGCCGGCCTTTCTGCACAACCTGGTGGCAGCGCTGCAGGCCCAGGGGGGACTGGTGTCGGTGCAGCCCTACCACCGCACCGAGCGGCCCTACGAGCAGTTGTCGCTGCTGTTCAACCTGGTGGGCTTGCTGGCGGTGCCGCTTGGGCCCGGCTCCGGGGTGGCCTTTGGCC
>JBIKKZ010000103.1:0-5873 GCA_044360095.1 Vulcanococcus sp.
GGTGTTGCCCCCCCCCCCGGGGCGGGGGGCCGGCGCCCCCACCCCAGGGGTTGGAGCAGTAGCAGAAGATCACCGGCACCGAAGCGGGCATCACCTTCATGGCCGCCTGCAGCGGCGGGGTGCCCACCGCCAACACCATGTCCACCGGTTCGGCCAGAAATTGCTGCATCACCAGGGTGGTGTTGGGCAGCTCGCCGGCGGCGTCCTTCTGCAGGAAGGTCACGGTTTCGCCGTTGCGGAAACCCGCCGCCGCCAGGGCCTCCTCAAAGCCCTGGCGGGTGAGGTTGGGGGGTGGAGCATCCACCATCTGCAACATGCCGATCAGGGGTCCCTTGCGCGGCTGGCCGCCGCCGAAGCGGCCACAGGCGGCCAGGGCCAGGGAGCTGCCCAGGCCCGCGGCGGAGAGGGTCAGGAACTGGCGACGG
This sequence comes from Vulcanococcus sp., assembly GCA_044360095.1. GTDB lineage: Bacteria > Cyanobacteriota > Cyanobacteriia > PCC-6307 > Cyanobiaceae > Vulcanococcus. The sequence continues at coordinate 426 of JBIKKZ010000103.1, forward strand.
CGCAGGCTCATCAGGGGGTCATCCCATGGATGGTGGATCCGTCTGCACTGTGGCGTTGCCGTAGAGCTCCCGCAACGACGCCGGGCTGAACTGTTGCCGCTCGCCGGCGCTCCAGTCGCCGATCAGACGGCCCTCCTGCAGCATCAACAACCGATCCCCATGGCGCAGGGCCTGCTCAAGGCTGTGGGTCACCATCAGGGCCGTGGTGCCCAAGCGGGCCACCAGCCGGTCGGTGAGCTCCATCACCGTGGCCTCAGCGCGCGGGTCGAGGGCAGCGGTGTGCTCATCGAGCAGCAGCAGGCGCGGCTCGCCGAGGCTGGCCATGACCAGGCTGATGGTTTGGCGCTGGCCGCCGGAGAGCTGACCCACCGGCGTGTCGAGGCGGTCCGCCAATGGCAGCCCCAACATCTCCAGCAGCTCGCCGTAGCGGCGGCGGTCGGAACGGGAGGGGTGCAGCCCAAGCAGTGCCTGGGGGCTGAACAGGGAGCGGCGGCGGCCTTCAGCGAGCCGCAGGTTTTCGGCGATCGTCAGCCCCGGCGCCGTGCCATCGAGGGGGTTCTGCATCACCCGGCCGATGGAGCGGGCGCGGCGATGCTCCGGCAGGCGCACCAGGTCACGGCCCTCCAGTCGCACCGAGCCAGCACCCGCCCGCAGCGTGCCCGCCACCAGGTTGAGCAACGTCGACTTGCCGGAGCCGTTGCTGCCGATCACCACCACGAACTGGCCCGTGGGGCAGCTGAGGTTGAACCCCTCAAACAGCTGCCTCCAGCCGCCGCCGGGCTGGGGATGGCCCCAGGCCAGATCCTGAATCTCCAGGCTCACCGACCACCTCCCGGCTCCGACACCCCGGGGATGCGCAGGCGCCCCAGGCCCAGGGCCAGCAACAACAGCAGCGCCGTGGCCAGCTTGAGATCCACCGGCTCCATGCCCAGCTGCAGGGCCAGGGCGATCATCGCCCGGAACAGCACCGAGCCCAGCACCACCGCCACCAGGGCCTGGGGCACCGTGCGGGGCCGCAGCACCGATTCCCCCACGATCACCGCCCCCAGGCCGAGGATCAGCGAGCCAATGCCCATGGTCACGTCGGCGAAGCCCTGATACATCGCCACCAGGGCACCGGCCAGGGCCACCAAGCCGTTGCCGGCGGCGATGCCCAGGGTGAGGCCGCGGCGGGTGCTGATGCCATTGGAGCGGGCCATCACGGCGTTGTTGCCGATGGCCCGCAGGGCCAGGCCCAGGTCGGTGGCCAACCCGAGCGCCAGCAGGCCCACCAGGCCGGCCACCACCAGCAGCAGCGCCAGCAGCCAACGGCCATCGGACCCCCAGCCCAGATCCGGCAGACGATCCAGGGCGAGCTGCAGGTCGGTGAGCGGGATGTTGGAGCGGCCCATCAGCCGCAGGGTGATCGAGTAGAGGCCAGTGGTGGTGAGGATGCCGGCAAACAGATCGTTGACCCCCAGGCGCGTATGGATCAAGCCGGTGACTGTGCCGGCCAGGCCCCCGAGGGCCACCGCCACCAGCAGCGCCAACGGGGGCGCCACGTTCTCGCTCAGCAGCAGGGCCGCGCTGCCGCCCCCCAGGGCGAAGGAGCCGTCCACCGTGATGTCGGCGAAGTTGAGCACCCGCAGGGTGAGGTACACGCCGAGGGCCAGGCCGGCGTAGGCCAGGCCTTGGTCGATGGCACCGATCCAGATGGCAAGCATGGGGGCATTGTGGGGGGATTGCGGCGGCGCCGCTCAGCTTCGGAACAAGCGGCCACAGGGCTCGCCGTGGCGTGCCGCGGCCCGTCAGAGTGACACCAAGGCGTGGATGGTCTGCGCCACCCACACCCGCCATGCACCTGACCCCTCAGGAGAAGGACAAGCTCCTGATCGTGACCGCGGCCCTGCTGGCGGAGCGGCGGTTGAACCGCGGCCTGCGGCTGAACCACCCGGAGGCGGTGGCCTGGCTCAGCTTGCTGGTGTGGGAGGGGGCCCGCGATGGCAAAACCGTGGCGGAGCTGATGCAGGAGGGCACCACCTGGCTCAGCCGCGAACAGGTGATGGAGGGGGTGCCGGAGCTGGTGCCCGCGGTGCAGATCGAGGCGGTGTTCCCCGACGGCACCAAGCTCGTGACCTTGCACGACCCGATCCGCTGACCCGCTGCCGCACCCCCCTGCCATGGCCCCGCCCATCCCCGGTGACCCGATCCCCGCTCCCGGCGCGCCGGCGGCCAACACCGGTGATCGGCTCCGCCTGGCAGACACGGCGCTGATCCTCGAGGTGGAGCGCGACCTCACCCGCAATGGCACTGCGGTGACCGGCGGCGGCGTGGATGGTGGAGCGCTGGACACGGTGATCACCAACGCCCTGATCCTCGACTGGTGGGGGATCGTGAAGGCCGATGTGGGCCTGCGGGATGGCCGCATCGCGGCCATTGGCACGGTGAACAGCAGCGGCGCCGAGGTCATCGCCGGCGAGGGCCACATCCTCACCGCGGGCTCGATCGACACCCACCTCCCATTGCTCTGCCCCCAGCAGCTCGAAACCGCCCTGGCCAGCGGCGTCACCACCCTGCTGGGGGGCGGCAGCACCGGCGCCTTCCAGCTGGCCCGCATGCTCCAGGCCGCCGAAGGGCTGCCGCTGAACCTGGGCTTCTACGGCCTGGGCAACGCCGGCACGCCGGAGGCGATTGCAGAGCAGATCCGCGCCGGCGCCTGCGGCCTCACCCTCCACCACCCCTGGGGCAGCACCCCGGCCGCCATCGACCGCTGCCTCAACGCGGCGGAGCGCTACGACGTGCAGGTGTGCATCGGCGGCGGCGGCCCCTATGGGAGCGGCGCTTTGGGGGACACGATCGGTGCCATCGGCGGCCGCACGCTCCACTGCCTCCACGGCGGAGGGGCCGGCGGCGGCCTGCACGCCCCCGAGATCCTCAGGCTCTGTGGTGAGGCCAACGTGCTGCCCAGCGGCACCGGCCCCACCGGGCCCTGGGCAGTGCCCGGCCCCGTGGAGCTCCTCCACGACAGCGGCGCCATCGCGATGATCGCCAGCGACCCCCAGGCCCAGGGGTGCGCGGGCGCCGTGATCACCCGCAGCATCCAGACCGCCCACACGATGAAGGTGCAGCGCGGTGCCCTGCCCGAAGACGCGGCCCACAGCCATGGGCGCAACGACAACACCCGGCTCAAGCGCTACATCGCCAAAACCACCATCAACCCGGCCATCGCCCATGGCATCGACCACCAGGTGGGCTCGGTGGAGCTGGGCAAGCTGGCGGATCTGGTGTTGTGGAAGCCGGGGTTCTTCGGCGTGAAACCGGAGCTGGTGCTGAAGGGCGGCTCAATCGCCACGGCGGGGCCGTTGCACGGCGGGCCGATGGTCGCCGCCTGCGGCGGGGCCCTGGCCCGACGCTGCCTTACCTTCATGAGCCAGGCGGCCCTGGAGGCGGATCTGCCCCGCCAGCTGGGGCTGCAGCGGGCCTGCGTGCCGGTGCTCAACACCCGAGGCGGCATCGGCAAGGCCAGCATGAAACACAACACCGCCCTGCCCCGGGTGGAGGTGGACCCGCAGACCTACGAGGTGTTTGCCAACGGCGAGCTGCTCACCTGCGAACCGGCAGCGGTGCTGCCCATGGCCCAGCGCTATTTCCTGCTCTGAGCCAGCCCTGAACCGGCGCCTGGAGGGCCGGCGGTTCCGTAACAACGGGCACCTGAAGGGCCCAGGCCGCTCTGCATGATCACGCCACCGCAGGTTGGCGATGTTCACCGACTACCGCCCCAGCAAGGGTTACGACGAATATTTCAGCGGCAGCGAGCAACCGCGCCGGGCCTTGCAACCGCTGCTCTCCTCCCTGGGGGCCCTGGGGCTCGATGAACTCAACAGGAACCATGCCGCCGCCGGCATGCTGCTCAAGCGGCTGGGGGCCACCTTCCGCCTCAACGATTCCGGCAACCGGGGCGGCGAGCGCATCCTCCCCTTCGACCCCCTGCCCCGCTTGATCGACCACGCCGATTGGCAGCGGCTGGAGCGGGGCCTGATCCAGCGGCTGGAGGCCATTGATCTGTTTCTGGCCGATGTGTACGGCGAGCAGCGAATCCTGCGGGACGGGGTGATCCCCCGCGAGGACGTGGAGAGCTCCCAGGGCTGGCGGCCCCAGATGCAGGGCTTCTGCCCGCCCCTGGGCAAGTGGTGCCAGATCTCCGGCCTCGACCTGATCCGCGACGGCCAGGGCACCTGGCGGGTGCTGGAGGACAACCTGCGCTGCCCCTCGGGGGTGGCCTACTTCCTGGAGAACCGGCGCGTGATGAAGCGCATGTTCCCCAGCCTGTTCGCCGGCCGCACCGTGCAGCCGATCGACAGCTACCCCTCCCAACTGCTGCAGACCCTGCGGGAGCTGGCCCCCTGGACCGAATCACCGCGGGTGGTGCTGCTCACCCCGGGGGTGTTCAACAGCGCCTACTTCGAGCACAGCTACCTGGCCCAGCAGATGGGGATCCCCCTGGTGGAGGGCCGCGACCTGGCCTGCCAGGACGGGCGGGTGTGGATGCGCAGCACCAGCGGCCTGGAGCCGGTGGATGTGATCTACCGCCGCATCGACGACGACTTCCTCGATCCGGCGGTGTTCCGCGCCGATTCGATGCTGGGGGTGCGGGGCCTGATGGATGTGTATGCCAAGGGGCGGGTGGCCATCGCCAACGCCCCGGGCACCGGCGTGGCCGACGACAAGCTGATCTACGCCTATGTGCCGGAGATGGTGCGCTACTACCTCGGCGAGGACGCCATCATCGAGAACGTGCCCACCTACCACTGCGCCAAGCCCGACGACCAGGCCTACGTGCTGGCCCACCTGGGGGAGCTGGTGGTGAAGGCGGTGTCGGAAGCGGGCGGCTACGGCATGTTGATCGGCCCCCATGCCGACCAGGCGGAGATCCTCGAATTCGCGGAGAAGATCCGCGCCAATCCGCGCAACTTCATCGCCCAGCCCACCCTGGAGCTCTCCACGGTGCCCTCCCTCAGCGACGGCGAGCTCTACCCCTGCCACGTGGATCTGCGCCCCTACGTGCTGCGGGGCAAGGGGGCTTGGGTGACCCCCGGCGGCCTCACCCGCGTGGCCCTGAAACGCGGCTCCCTGGTGGTGAACTCCTCCCAGGGGGGCGGCTGCAAGGACACCTGGATCGTGGAAGAGGCCCCGCAGGAGGTGGTTCCATGTTGAGCCGCGTTGCCGATTCGCTCTACTGGATCAACCGCTACGTGGAGCGGGCGGAGAACCTCTCCCGCTTCGTGGAGGTGAGCGAAGCCATGGCCCTCGACTGCCCCCCCGGCAGCGCCGAGCCCTGGCAGCCCCTGATCGACGCCAGCGGCGACCGCGAGCTGTTCGACCGCCTCTACCCCGGCGGCGGGGCCACTGAGGTGGTGACCTTCCTGGTGCAGGCGGAGGCCAACCCCAACAGCATCGTGAACTGCATCG
>JBIKKZ010000104.1:0-5871 GCA_044360095.1 Vulcanococcus sp.
TCTCACCGAGAAGCTGCTGCTCTACGGGGGGGCGATCCAGCAGGCCGGCGCGGTGAAGGCCAAGGGGGAGCAGCGCAAGGTGACCTCCGACTGGATGGAGCTGGAGAAGCAGCGCGGCATTTCGATCACCTCCACGGTGCTGCAGTTCGACTACAGCGGCAGCACGGTGAACCTGCTGGACACCCCCGGCCACCAGGACTTTTCCGAGGACACCTACCGCACCCTGGCGGCCGCCGACAACGCGGTGATGCTGGAGGACGCGGCCAAGGGCCTCGAGCCCCAGACCCGCAAGTTGTTTGAGGTGTGCCGCCTGCGGCGCATCCCGATTTTCACGTTCATCAACAAGATGGACCGCCCCGGGCGAGAACCCCTGGAGCTGCTCGATGAGATCGAGCAGGACCTGGGCCTGGCCTGCTGGCCGGTGAACTGGCCGATCGGCAGCGGCGACCGTTTCCGCGGCGTGATCGACCGCCGCAGCCAGCAGGTGATCGTGTTTGAGCGGGCCGAGCGCGGCCGCGCCTCCGAGGAGAAGCGGCTCAGCGTGGAGGAGGCCCGCAGCGGTGGCCTGGTGGAGCCGGAGCTGCTGGAGCAGGCCCTTGAGGAGCTGGAGCTGCTGGAGGCCGCCGGCAATGAGCTCGACCTGGAGCTGGTGCACGCCGGTGAGCTGAGTCCGGTGTTTTTTGGCTCGGCCATTACCAACTTCGGCGTGCGTCCCTTCCTGGACGCCTTCCTGGAGCTGGCCCAGAAGCCCACCCCCCGCAGCAGCAGCGCCGGTGAGATTGCTCCTGTGGCACCGGGCTTCAGCGGCTTTGTGTTCAAGTTGCAGGCCAACATGGACCCCCGCCACCGCGACCGTGTGGCATTTGTGCGGGTGTGCAGCGGCAAGTTCGAGAAGGACATGACCGTGCAGCACGCCCGCACCGGCAAGACCATTCGCCTCTCACGGCCCCAGAAGCTGTTCGGTCAGAACCGTGAGGTGGTGGAGGACGCCTACCCCGGCGATGTGATCGGCCTCAACAACCCCGGCATGTTCGCCATCGGCGACACCCTGTATGCCGGCCCTCGCCTCGAATACGAGGGCATCCCCTGCTTCAGCCCTGAGATCTTCTCCTGGCTGCGCAACCCCAACCCTTCGGCGTTCAAGAGCTTCCGCAAGGGGGTGAACGAGCTGCGGGAGGAGGGGGCTGTGCAGATCCTCTACGACACCGACCAGAGCAAGCGCGACCCGATCCTGGCGGCGGTGGGCCAGCTGCAGTTGGAGGTGGTGCAGTACCGCCTGGAGAACGAATACGGGGTGCAGACGCGGCTGGAGCCCCTGGGGTTCTGCGTGGCCCGCTGGGTGGTGGGGGGCTGGCCGGCCCTGGAGGCGGTGGGGCGCATCTTCAATTGCAAAACCGTGCGCGACGCCTGGGATCGGCCGGTGCTGCTGTTCAAGAACGAGTGGAACCTCAACCAGCTGCGGGAGGACCACCCCGACCTGGAACTCAGCGCCGTGGCGCCGGTGGTGAGCGGCGTCGAGCCCATCGCGCTGTAGGGCGCCTGCGGCAGCCACGGCCGCCGAGGAGCCCCGCCAGAATTGTGCAAAGAAAGGTCACAACGGTGGTTCTGGCAATGGCGAGACCCCTCTGGCTGGTGAGGCCCCGCACGGATGGCGGCAGTGATTACGTGGCGTTCGTGCCTGGCGGTGCCCGCGTGGAGATGCGGGAGGGCAGCCACCTCCCCCCCCAGATGCCGTTGCTGAAGCGTCGACGCTGGATGCCCTGCGAGGAGGCGGAGCAGCAGCGCCGCCGCCTGCAGCTGGAGGCGGGCTACCGCCACAGCGAGCCCCTGTTCTGAAGCCAGCCCCGACCTCAACTCTCCACCCCGCTTCGCTCACTACGCTTGAACCGCGTTGCGCGCTGGGCCGCCACCGATGAACCAGGGAGCTGAACCCACCGGCAGCGCGTCCCAGCCCGGCCCCGCCAGCCCCTACGAGCGCCTGGGCATCGGGCCGGAGGCCAGTTTTGATGCGGTGCAGGCCGCCAAGCAGCAGCGGTTGGAGGAGGTGGGCGACGACCCCCAGGCCCGGGCTCGGATTGAGGCGGCCTACGACGCCGTGCTGATGGACCGGCTGAAGGAACGCCAACAGGGCAAGGTGAGCTCCGCCGCCCTCAGCGCCTCCCAGCGGGAGGCCGCCCGCCCCAGCGCCAAGGCCCCGCCGGCCCGCCCCAGCCTGCCGGCCCTGCCCAACCTGCCGGCCCTGCCCAAGCCCAGCTTCAACGCCCCCAACTTCAGCGCCCCGACCCTGGCGTTGGCGGAGGGCCCCCAGCGCTGGCTGCCCGTTGGGGTGGGGGCCGTGCTGCTGGGGCTGCTGGTCGCGCTGCCGCCCAGCAACGCCGAACTGGTGCTGGCCTTCGCTACGGTGCTGGCGGTGGTCACCCTGCAGCGCCGCAGCGGTCGCCTCCTTCCCGCCGCCGGCTGGAGCGTGCTGCTGCTGAGCCTGGGCTTGCTGCTGGGGGGGCTGCTGCTGCGGCTCCTGGATCCCGCCCTGCCTCTGGGGTTGCCGCTGGATCCGCAGCAGGTTCAGAGCCTGCCGGCGCTGGTACTCCTGGTGCTCGGGGCGCTGCTGATTGGTTGATCGGATTGCTCGATCGGATCGGCTGAGCTCTGTCACTGGTTGAGCCAAGCCGCCGGCAGATCGTGCCCGCTGCTGTGCAGGGTCTGACTAACCCTGGTCAGACCCTGCACACGCCCCTGCGCCAGTGCACAGGCCCCCGTGCGAGGCGCTTGGGCTCAGGCGGCGCTGCTGTTGAGCTCGTCAATCAACTCCTGCAGCTCGCCGGCACCCACCTCATACACCTCATTGCAGAAGTGGCAGGTGAGTTCCGCCTTGCCGTCCTCCTGGAGCATCTGGCCCAGCTCATCGGGGCCCAACAGCTTGAGGGCGTTGACGCTGCGGCGGCGGCTGCAGGGGCAGTGGAAGGTCACCTCTTGGCTGGCTTCGGCGTCGTCGAGCAGCTGGGGATCGAGATCCGGGAACACCTCCTCGAGCAGAGCCTCGAGGTTGCCCTCGCAGGCCGCCAGCTTCTCGCTGAAGCCGGTGATTTCGCGGCAGCGCTCCTCCAGCAGGGCCACCAGCGCCGGCTCCTGGGCCGCCTTGGGCAGCACCTGCACCAGCACGCCGCCGCAGTGGTGCAGCCCGCTGCTGTTGATCTGCTCCCCCACGAATACCGCCGAGGGGGTTTGCTCCGAGTGCAACAGGTAGGAGGCCACGTCATCGCCGATGGCGCCGCTCACCAGTTCCACGGTGGAGCTGAACGGTTCGCCTTCGCCGAGGTCGCGCACGATGTGCAGGTAGCCGGTGCCGGTGGCCTGGCGGAAATCGAAGTGGTGCTGGCCGTCGGCCTCACTCACCAGATCCAGCTCAAGCTCGGGGCAGCCCACGTAGCCCCGCACGCTGCCATCGCGGCCCGCATCCACCATCAGCCCGCGCAGGGGGCCATCGGAGGCGATGCGCAGGTTGACGCGGCCGTGCCGCACCTTCATGGAGCTGGCCAGCAGCAGGCCGGCGGTCATCGCCCGCCCCAGCAGGGCGGTGGTGAGATACGAGAGGCCATGGCGCCGCCGGGCGTAACGGGCCGTGGTGCTGGTGCTCACCGCCACCAGGCGGATGCCGCCGCCGGCCGCCGTTGCCCGCACCAACCGATCCGCCATCGCCCCTGCCCTCGGCCACTGCCATTCGGAAGGCGCACTGTATGCAGGCGCGATGCAGGCGCGATGCGGGTCTCAGGCGGGCTGCAGCGCCGGCTGCAGCACCCCCTGTTGGAGGTTCCAGCACTGCTGCGCTGGGATCAGGCCCGTGAACAGCTCCGGTTCGTGGGTCACCACCAGCACCACCCGCTCACGGCTGAGCTCCACCAGCAGCTCGAGGATCTCGTCGCGCACCGACCAATCCAGCCCGGCGGTGGGTTCATCCAGCAGCAGCACCCTGGGGTTGCGCAGCAATTGCACCGCCAGGGCCAGACGCCGTTGCTGGCCGCCGCTGAGCCGCTCGGGCGCCTGCTGGAACGACACCGCCCCCAGCCCCACCTGCTGCAGCACCGCCTCCGCCGTGTTGTAGGGCAGGCGCCGTTGGCCCAGCTTCAACTCCTGGCCCACGCTGAGGCCAAGGAAATGGCGTTCCGGAAATTGAAACACCAGGCCGCACAGCCAGCGGCGCTGGCGACTGTTCAGGGGTTCCCCCTGCCAGTGAATGCTGCCGCCGCTGGGCTCCGCCAGGCCGCAGATCAGCTCCAGCAGGGTGGATTTGCCGGAGCCGCTGCGGCCCGCCACCAGGGCCGCCTGGCCGATGGGCAGGCTGAGGTTGATCTCCCGCAGCACCGGCTCGGCCGCGGTGGCGGGCTGGTAGCGCAGCGAGCGGAGCTCCAGCATCGAGGGCGCCGTGGCTGGTGGCCCCCCCAGCATGTTTGATGGAGTCACCTGCTGGGCGCCGGCCGCCGATGGAGATTCGATTCCGCGAGGTTGATCCGTTCAATTGCTGGATCTGGCTGCGCTTCACCCACGCCCCCGGCCAGGGGGAGCGTGGTTACATCGACACCGTGTTCGACAGCTGGTTTTTCCTGGGCAAGCTGGGCGGCTTCAACGCCGAAAACCTGCAGGTGCAGGAGGAGGGCGCGGAGCTGAGCTGGATGGGCTACGACGCCGACTCCGCCGCCCGTGCGTTGCCGGCCCTGATGCACAACATGGGCGAACTCGACTACCGCGGCGAATGGGCCCGCTGCTGGCTCGATCTGGGCACCAGTGATGCCCTCGCCCTCGACGTGCTGATCAACACCCTGCGCCAGCTCGACACCGACGTGGTTCAGATCGAGGAGCTGGTGATTGGTGGGGTGAACGACGACTGGCCGGTGGAGGAGAACCCCGCCAGCCCGTTCGACCTGGCTGACCCCGACGCCTGAGCCATGGCGCGGGAGCAGCGCCGGCTGTTGGTGCCCCGGCCGCGGTTGCAGGCGACGGCCGGTGGCGCCCTGGCGCTCAACGCCGAGGAGAGCCGCTACCTCACCCGGGTGCTGCGCTATGGCCCCGGCGATGGCTTTGCGGTGATCGATGGGGAGGGCTCGCTCTGGAATGCCGCCCTGCTCAGCGCCGATGCCGCCCAGCTGCAGAGCCCCCTCGACCAGCCCGCCTGCCACCAGCGGGCGCCCCAGCCGGCGCTGGTGCTGGCGGTGGCGGTGGTGAAGCGCGATTTCGAGCTGGTGGTGCGCATGGCGGTGGAGCTCGGGGTCGACCGGCTGATCCCCCTGCTGTGCGAGCGCACGGCGGTGTTGGGCCAGCTCAAGCCGGAGCGCTGGCGCAGCATCGCCGCCGAGGCGGCGGAGCAGTGCGAACGGCTGTGGCTGCCCAGCATCGACGAGCCGCAGCCCCTGGCGGCCCTGCTGGCGGAGCCGTTGGCCCCAGGGGCGTTGGGGCTCTGGGCCACCACCCGCCAGGGGGAGCTGCCAGACCTCAGCCAGCCCCTCGAGGGCGAAGCGGGCGAAGCCGCTGGCCAGGTGTGGCTGGCCTGCGGCCCGGAGGGGGGCTGGAGTGGGGCGGAGGAGCGGCTGGCCCTGGCGGCCGGCTGGCGGCCCGTGCAGCTGGGACCCCAGATCCTGCGCAGCTCCACCGCGGCGGTGGCGGGGATGGCGGGCCTGGCCCGGTGGCGTTGGCGGCGCTGTGGGTGTTGATCGGCGGCCGGGCGGCCGGCGGCCTATTTCTTGCCGAACAGGCCGCCGGCCATGGTGCGGAAGCCCGCCAGGTTGGCGCCACCGCGGCGGCGGCGCATCGGCAGGGCGCCGCCGGGGGTGAGGCAGTCGGGGGCGAAGGTGGCATCCACCGCGGCGGGGCGGGCGGCCT
>JBIKKZ010000105.1:0-5860 GCA_044360095.1 Vulcanococcus sp.
GATCGAATACAAGAACGAGGGCTACGACATGTTCCTGGAGATGATGACCCAGATGCGCCGCAATGTGATCTATTCGATGTTCATGTTCCAGCCGGCGCCGGCGGCCGCCACCGCGGAGATCTCCGGCTGAACGCAGCCCTCGGGCTCAAGCTCCGAGCTCTGAACCCTCCCCGAGAAACTCCAGGATTTCCCGGTCCTTGAGGTTCTGGGCTGCGCCGCGGCAGGGCTCCAACAGCGGCCGGCCCGCCGCCAGCTCCCGCAGGCAGGCCTGGGTGCGGGCCAGTTCCCCTTCGAGGGCATCAATCCGCTCCATCAGATTGCGGATGACGCGCGCTTCCGCATCCGGCAGGGCGGAGTGGGCCAGGGGATCCACCCGCACGCCGCTCTGGTGAATCACCCGGCCGGGGATGCCCACCACGGTGCTGTCGGCGTCCACGTCGCGCAGCAGCACCGAGCCCGCACCGATGCGCGTGTTGGCCCCCACGGTGATCGCCCCCAGCACCTTGGCGCCGGCCCCCACCACCACGTTTTCCGCCAGGGTGGGGTGGCGCTTGCCGTGGGCCTTGCCGGTGCCCCCCAGGGTCACCCCCTGGTAGAGCAGGCAGTGGTCGCCCACCACGGCGGTTTCACCGATCACCACCCCCATGCCGTGGTCGATGAACACGCCTTGGCCGATGCGGGCTCCGGGGTGGATTTCGATGCCGGTGAGCCAACGGCCCAGCTGGCTCAGCACCCGCGCCAACAGGGGGCTCAACGGCCAGCGCCGGCGCCACAGCCGATGGCTCAGCCGGTGCAGGCAGAGGGCGTGCAGCCCCGGGTAGCAGGCCAGGATCTCCAGCGTGCCCCGGGCCGCCGGATCCCGTTCCTTGATGATCGCGAGGTCGGCGCGCAGGGCGTTCAGCATGCCCCCATCCTGCCGAAGTCAGCCGCAAGAGGCGCTGGGTCACGGGTTTGACCGAGGGGCCCTCGGTCATGCATGATCGGCGGGTCGGCGGCGCAGCCCCGGCGCCTGCGGATGTAGCTCAGTGGTAGAGCATCTCCTTGCCAAGGAGAGGGTCGAGAGTTCGAATCTCTTCATCCGCTTGTTTTCGGTTTGCTGAGCTGATCACTGGGTCAGCAGCCCGATCTCCTTTCTGAGCAGGTCGATCGTGGCGCTGCCCAGGTAGCTCTGGGCGCAGTGCACCTGCGGCAGCCGCATCAGCTGGGAGCGATTTTGGCGCAGGCTCTGCTCCACCAGCGGCAGGCTGGGGCGATCGCAGAGCACGTGGCTGGCGGCCCGCAGCAGCGCCAGCAGACGGCTGCTCACATCGGGGGTGGCGGTCATCAGCAGCAGCTCGTTGCCCCGCATGCTGTGCAGGATCACCTCGGCGGCCCGCAGGATCCCGGGGCTGATGCTCACCAGGCCCACGCAGCTGCCGGCCCGCAGGTCCTTGAGCAGGTCGAGCTCGTGGCGGAAGTCGTTGAGGTCCACCGGCACGGCCCGCACCCCATGGCGGCGGGCGATCTCTTCCACCGGCTGCAGGAAGTAGCGGCTGGTCACCACCGTGCCGTTGCTGGAGCTCTCCAGCACCGCCTCCAGCTCCTCCATCGGCACCACCTCCACCGGCACATCCAGGTGGGGAGTGAGTTCCTCGCCAATCAGCATCGAGGCGCCGATGTCCTCACGGGGGGTGCTCACCAGCACCCGGGCGCCGCAGCGCAGGCGCCAGTCGATCTCCCGGGTTAGCAGTTCGCGGGCCTGCTGCAGGGTGCAGCCGGCGTTGAGCAGCCCATCCACGCTCTGGCGCACCTCCCGGTCAATGTTCGGCAGGTGGCGGTTGCGGGGCCCCGGCGGCGGCTTGATCTCGCGCGGGTTCTGCTGGTCGCGCACGTAAATGCCGGAGCCGGCCATGGCCTCCACCACGCCGTCGTTCTCCAGCTGCCGGTACACCTTGCTGATGGTGTTGCGGTGCAGGCCGGTCTGCATGGCCAGCTGCCGGGTGCTCGGCAGGCGATGGCCCGGCGGGAAGTGCCGCGCCGCGATCGCAAAGCAGATCTGGTTGTACAGCTGGCTCGACGCCGGGATGTCGCTGTCCTGCTGGATGTGGAACCGCACGCCGGAGTGGCACAACCTGTGGGCGCCACCATACGGAGCTTTGGCCCCGGTGACAATTGCGCTGTTGGCATACGGTGGTGTGCCACTGCCGCCGCCAGCTCCGTTGTGATGGCCGCTGAACCCCCGCCCGTGGTCTCCGCGTGGGTGGATGTGCCTGGGCCCGGCGGGATGATGCCCGCTTGGTGGGCCCGCCCCGCCGCCGGGACAACGCCCCGGGCGGCGGTGTTGGTGCTGCCGGAGGTGTTCGGGGTGAATGCCTGGGTGCGCAGCGTGGCCGATCGGTTGGCGGCCGAGGGCTACGCGGCTTTGGCGATCAGCACGTTCTGGCGCACCGCCCCCCACCTGGATGTGGGCTACGACGAAGCCGGCCTGGCGGCCGGTCGGGAACACCGCGACCAGGTGACCACCGATCAGCTGCTCAGAGATGTGGCCGCCGCCGCCGCCTGGCTGCAGGCGGCCCACCAAGCCGATGGCCTCGCCCACAAGCCTCTGGGCTGCGTGGGGTTCTGCTTCGGGGGGCACCTGGCGATGCTGGCGGCCACCCTGCCGGTGATCGCCGCCACGGCGGATTTTTATGGCGCCCGTGTGTCCACGCACCGGCCCGGTGGTGGCCCCCCCAGCCTGGAGCTGGTGCCAGAGATCCCCGGCCGCCTGTGGTGCTTCTGCGGCGACCAGGATCCGCTGATGCTTGCGGAGGAGCTCAAGGCCATTGAGGTGGCCCTGGCCGCTCACCCTGAAGCCGGGCACCGCTTTCTGGTGGCCCCTGGTGCCGGCCATGGCTACATGTGTTCCGCCCGGGGGGATTACCACCCCGCTGCGGCGCTGCAGGGCTGGGCGGCCCTGCTGGAGCTATTCGCCAGCAGCCTCTGAAGCGGCGGCCGCTGCGGCGGCCTGGCGAGGGGTTTCGATCGTGCGCACCGCCTTGCCGGCGGCGGCCGCCGCTTCCTTCTCCTTGGCCAGCGGTGTTTTGCGCGGCGTGAGGAACATGATCATGTTGCGGCCCTCGCGCTTGGGCTCCTGCTGCACCTCGGCCTGTTCTTCGAGGTCTTTGGCCATCCGCATCAGCAGCACCTCCGCCAAGGCGGTGTGCTGAATCTCCCGGCCGCGGAAGATCACGGTGCACTTCACCTTGTCGCCGGATTTGAGGAAGCGCACCGCCTGACCGATGCGCACGTCGTAGTCGTGCTGGTCGATCTTGTAGCGCATCTTGACCTCCTTCACCTCGGTCTGGTGCGACTTCTTCTTGGCCTCCTTGGCCTTCTTCTCCTGCTCAAACTTGTATTTGCCGTAATCCATGATCCGGCACACCGGTGGATCGGCCTTCTCACTCACCAGCACCAGATCCAGCTCGCGCTCCTTGGCCACCTCGAGGGCCGCTTCCCGGGTGATCACCCCCAGCTGACTGCCGTCTGCATCCACCACCCGCAACTGGGGGTAACTGATGCGGTCGTTGATGTTGGGGAGCTCCCGCACGGGAGCGCGGCGGTCAAAACGGGGACGAGGTGGCATTCAGGCGGGCGAGTTGGACGGGGTAAACAGTCACCCTTCACCCTAGGACGCGCCCGATCGCCGACAAGGCCCGCTGCAATGGAGGCTCACCGGCGCTGGCGTCCAGCCACTCGGGTTGGTGCTGCCGCCTGAACCAGGTGCGCTGGCGTTTGGCGAACTGCAGGGTGCGGCGGGTGGTGAGCTCCACCGCCTGCTCGGGGCTGAGCTCCCCTCGCAGCTGGGCCTTGGCTTCGCCGTAGCCAATGGTGTCGAGCAGGCCGCAGCCCTCGCCAAAGCGCTCCAGCAGCTGTCTGGTTTCCTCCACCAGGCCGTCGGAATAGAGCTGCGCCGTGCGCCCGCGGATGCGCTGCTGCAGATCCGTTGGATTGAGCCCCAGCTCCAGCACCCGCCAGGGGGGCGGCGTGGACCCCTGCTGACGGCTCAGCGGCGTGCCGGTGGCGTAGAGCACCTCCAGGGCCCGTTGGGTGCGCACGGCATCGCGGGGCATGATCCGCGCGGCGGCGTCAGGGTCTGCCGTCGCCAGCAGCTGGTGGCACAGCGGTTGCCCGAGGGCGGCGAGCTGGGTCCGCAGCTGGGGTTGGGGCGGCACCGCCGGCGGCGCCAGCCCCTGGGTGATCGCCTTGATGTAGAGGCCGCTGCCCCCCACCAGCAGGGAGATGCCGCGGCGCCGGTGCTCCGAGGCGATGGCCGTCTCGGCCTCGGCGCGGAACTCCTGCAGGTTGATCGGTTGGTCGGGCCAGCGCAGATCCAGCAGCTCGTGGCGCACCACCGCGCGTTGGGCCGCCGTGGGCTTGGCGGTGCCGATGTCCATGCCCCGGTAGAGCTGGCGGGAATCCACTGAAAGCACCGCCAGATCCAGAGCCTGGGCGATGGCGATGCCCAGGTCGGTTTTGCCGCTGGCGGTGGGGCCCAGCAGCACGATCAGCAGTGGTTCTGGCCTCCCCATGGCAGCACTCTGCCGTCAGGGGGTCTGCACCCCTTGCCGAAATTGTCCGTCAGAGGCCCCTAGGGGCGCCTCCATTGCGGCGGTGGTAGATTGGGCCACAAGGCACGGCCTAAACGCGCCTCCCTAGCCCTTGCCGCGGGCGCCACTGGCTCCATCCAGTTTGTGCACCCGGCAACAGGACGTGCCCCTGCCGCAACCCATGAGCGAAGCCACCAAAGTTCAGGCCGCCTACGGCGCCGAGCAGATCCAGGTGCTGGAAGGCCTGGAGCCGGTGCGCAAACGGCCCGGCATGTACATCGGCTCCACCGGGCCGCGGGGCTTGCACCACCTGGTGTACGAGGTGGTGGACAACTCGGTCGATGAGGCCCTGGCGGGCCATTGCGACCAGATCCTTGTGGTGATCAACGGTGATGGCAGCTGCGCCGTCACCGACAACGGCCGCGGCATCCCCACCGATGTGCACCCCCGCACCGGCAAGAGCGCCCTGGAAACGGTGCTCACCGTGCTGCACGCCGGTGGCAAATTCGGCGCCGGCGGTTACAAGGTGTCCGGCGGCCTGCACGGCGTGGGCGTTTCGGTGGTGAATGCCCTGTCCGAATGGGTGGAGGTCACCGTTCACCGCCAGGGCCAGGAGCACACCCAGCGCTTTGAGCGCGGTGCCCCGATCGGCACCCTGGCTTCCAAGCCCGCCGCCGACCCCAAGCGCACCGGCACCTCCGTGCGCTTCCTGCCCGATCTGGAGATCTTCACCGGCGGCATCGAGTTCGAATACCACACCCTCTCGGGCCGTCTGCGCGAACTCGCCTACCTCAACGGTGGCGTCAAGATCGTGTTCCGCGATGAGCGCGCCGCCGCTCGCAACGCCGAGGGCGAGCCCCATGAGGAGATCTACCACTACGAAGGCGGCATTAAGGAGTACGTCGCCTACATGAATGCGGAGAAGGATCCGCTGCATCCCGACATCATTTATGTGAATTCCGAAAAGGATGGGGTGCAGGTGGAGGCCGCCCTGCAGTGGTGCGTGGATGCCTACTCCGACAACATCTTCGGCTTTGCCAACAACATCCGCACCGTGGATGGCGGCACCCACATTGAGGGCCTGAAAACGGTGCTCACCCGCACCCTTAATACGTTCGCGAAGAAGCGGGGTAAGCGCAAGGAAGCTGACGGCAACCTCGCCGGCGAAAACATCCGCGAGGGTCTCACCGCAGTGCTGTCGGTGAAGGTGCCCGAGCCGGAATTTGAAGGGCAAACCAAAACCAAGCTCGGCAACACCGAGGTGCGCGGCATCGTGGATTCCCTCGTGGGTG
>JBIKKZ010000007.1:0-18267 GCA_044360095.1 Vulcanococcus sp.
GGGGGCGCCCCATCGGCCCCCTGGTAGGCCACCACGGTGGTGGTGCTGCCCAGGTCGATGGCGAGGGTGCCGGCCATGGGGGCAAAGCTGAAGGGAAACGGCCGCCTCCGAGGGTGGCGCAGCCAGGCGGTTCATGGTGAGACCAGTGGGTCCGCTATTGCGATGGATCGGCTGCCCCTGGCGCTGTTGTCCTTCTACCGGGAGGATCCTGATCTGGCCCGCCGGCTGGATCCGTTGCTGGCCTGCCGCCTCAGCCGCGGTTGGGGCAGCCTGCGCATTGAATGCCGCGACCGCACCCACCGGGAGCTGATCAACGGATTGCTGGATCTGCTGCGGCCCCCCTTGGCCGCCCTCGACCTGGTGCGCGAGATCCGGCTGCTGGCACCGGGCTGTGAACCGCTGGTGTTCCCCGTGCGCGTGCCGTTGCCCGGCAGCCTGCTGGCCTACGATGGCTCCATTGGTGAGTAGTGCATGTATCTCGGCGTCAACGTCAGCCCCAAGGAGCTCGCCCAGCGTGCTGAAAGCCTGGTGCGCCACTCCAGCAACCGTTACCTCACCACGGTGCGCATCGCCTTCCGGGCCAAGCAGCGCCGTTTCGATGATTTCGATGGGCTGCTCGAAGACTCCATGGTGAAGCCCGTGCAGCGGGCCATCATCGAGCTGAGCGACGAGCAGGATCAGCCCGATCTGCTGCCCGGCTAAGGCCCCGAGGGCGTTCGATCCCTGCGAACAAAACCTTGATTCAGCGCGAAGGTGAGGGTTGGCGGTTGGCCTGGGATGGCAACCGCCAACCCTTTTCGGTGTTGATCGGTGGGGAGGGCTGGGCCGTGGAGCTCACCGCCGTTGAGGCGGAGGGGTTGCGGCAGGCTGTGGCGGACCTGGTGGCCCAGCACGGCGCCCTGCAGGATCAGCTGATGGCCGAGGAGGCCATTGCCCTGGAGTTGGAACGGGCCCCCTGGTGGCTGGCGCTGGAGGGCGACCGGCAGCAGTGGTCGCTGCGGATGCTCTACACACCGGGGGCCGGTGAGCGCTCCCTGGAGGGCCACTGGGGCCCTGGGGCGGCCCCCGCCTTCAGCCAGGCTCTGCAGCAGCTGCACGGCCAGCCGTGAGCGCGTGCAGGGCGTAGCAACGGGCATCGGGTGTGGGTGAGATTGCTGGCGAGATTGTGCCGCTGATCAGCACTGCTGATCACCGCCGTTCTCCCAACGGCCTCAACCCTCTCACCAGGGTTTTGCACGGGTTTTCCACAGGCTGCGGGTCCGCCGTGCCCGCCGCGGCAGGTCCCTGGGGAGAACCGCGGGGGTTGCGCCGTTGCGGTTGACAGCGGCGCGGCCCTTCGGCAGCCGCGACGCCGCCGGCTGCGCCGCTGCCGCCAGACCCACTCCCCCGCGGCCTGTCTTGCGATGAGAGCCCCTGCGAGGCACCGGTGTGGGCCCCGGTTGACCGCGGCGCCGGCCTGTGGAGAACTGGTGCTCGGTGAACGGATCATCCGAATGGAAATGGCGGCCACGGTGAGCATGCGGGCGGAGGTGCCCGAACCCCTGCTGCAGTCGATGCAGGGGTTCATCGAGGCCCACCCCAATTGGGATCAATACCGCCTGTTCCAGGCCGCCCTGGCTGGGTTTCTGGTGCAGAACGGCGTGCAGACCCGGGAAATCACCCGTTGCTATCTGGCCAACCTGTTTCCGCAGCAGAAGCGCTTCAGCGATCCGATTGCTTGAGGCCGTTGGGCCCGTCGGTCGCCAGCTCAGGCAGCAGCTGGCCATAGGCGCTGGTGGTGCTGAGCGCCACCAGCGGTGAGGCCGCCACCACCGCCGCCACGGTGACGGGCACCCCCAGCCCCGCCACCAGCGCCTCCGCCAGCAGCCCCAGCAGCAGGGTGGGCACCGAGCTGGCCAGGGCCAGCAACACCACCAGCTGCAGCAGCCCGGCCCAGTGGTGCTCCAGCAGCACGAACCCCTGGCGAAAGGCCTGGGATGGGCTGAGCTGGCGCTCCAACACCAGGCAGGCGTTGAACACCTGGCTCAGCCCCACGGCGGCGCAGGCCAGCAGGGCCAGCAGCGCCAGCACGGGGCTTAGGGCCGGCAGCAGGAACACCACCAGCGACCAGCCCACAAATCCCACCAGGGCGGTGAGGGCCAGGGCGGCCAGCAGGTTGAGCAGGCCCCAGGCCAGGCGCCGGCTGCTGCGCCCGTGCCAGCGGTAGAGCTCCCGCCAGTGGGGCCGTTGGTCGGCGGTGAGAGCCAGCCCGGCTCGGCTTAGCCCCTCCACCAGCCACAGCAGGCCACCGCCATAGAGCACGAAGCCCACGCCGCGCAGCAGGGCCCCGAGCACGGCGCTGGGCAGGCGATCACCGGCGGCCACCAGGGCCCAGCCGAGGCCGTGCAGGCCCCAGGCGGCGGCGCTGAAGCCCAGCAGCGGCAGGGGCTGCCGGCGCAGCAACGCCAGGCCGCGGCCCAGGGCCCGCCACGGCTCCAGCGCTGTGGTCAGCATGGCCCCAACAGGGCCAGCAGCCGCTCGGCGCTGGCCTCCGGCACCGGCAGGATCGAGAGCCGGTTGCCCTGGCGCACCACCGGCAGCTCCTCCACGCTGAACTGCTCCCGCAGGGCATCGAGGCTCAGCAGCGCCGCAAACCGGCCCACGTAGCGCAGCCGCACGCAATCCCAGCGGGGTGCTTCCGGTTTGGATTTGGGGTCGAAGTATTTGTTGGCAGGGTCGAATTGGCTCGGGTCGGTGAGGCCCGTTTCCACCACCTCCATCAGCCCGATGATCCCTGGCGGTGTGGCGTTGGAGTGGTAAAAAAACGCCCGATCGCCCACCTGCATCGCCCGCATGAAGTTGCGGGCCTGGTAGTTGCGAATCCCATCCCAGAGGGTGGTGCCGTCCTGTTGAAGGTGGTCGATCCCGTACACATCGGGTTCACTCTTCATCAGCCAGTGGGCCATCGCTGCAGCCGGCGGGTGCTGGGGGCAATGGCGGCGAGGCTAGCCCCGCCTGGCGTCGCTACAGCTGTTGCGCCAGCTGGCGGAAGTGGTCGCCGCGGGCTTCGAAATCGCGGTACTGGTCGAAGCTGGCGCAGGCTGGGGAGAGGAGCACCGCCCGGCAGCGGTGCTGGCGGGCCAGTTGGGCGGCCAGGGGAACGGCGGCCTCAAGCCCATCCACGCGATGCACCGCTCCGGTGTAGCCCCTCGCTTCGAGCAGCTGCTCAAAGTGCCCCTGGGCGGCGCCGAACAGCACCACCGCCGCCGCCTCCCGCCGCAGGCCCGCCAGCCACCCCTGCGCATCGCCCTGCTTGGCTTCGCCGCCGGCCAGCACCACCAGCGGGCCCTCCAGGGCCTTGAGGGCCACCTCGGCGGCGTCGTAATTGGTGGCTTTGCTGTCGTTGAACCAGGTCACGCCGTCGTGGCTGCGGATGCGCTCCAGGCGATGGGGCACACCGGGGAAGCGGCGCAGGGCGGCTTCCATGGCGGCGGGCTCCAGGCCCAGCTCCAGCCCCACCGCCACCGCCATCAGCAGGTTTTGGCGGTTGTGCGCCCCGGGCATGGCCAGGGCTCGGGCATCCAGCAGCGGTGCGCCGTCGGGGGCCGCCAGCACTTGATCGGCCTCAATCCAGAGCTGGGGTTCGATGCCCGCCTCCAGCGCCCGTTGGCGCGGATGCGCGGTCACCCAACGGGCCTGGTCCCAGCTGGCGGCGCGGCTGCGCAGGTCGGGGTCGTCGGCGTTGAGGATGCGCACCGCTGAGCGCTCCAGCAGGCTGCGTTTGATGGCGCGGTAGGCGTCGAGGTTGCCGTGGCGCTCCAGGTGATCGGGGGTGAGGGTGGTCCACAGCCCGATGCGGGGGGCCAGCTGGGGCGCCGCTTCGATCTGGTAGCTGCTCAGTTCCACCACCATCCAGGCCGGCAGGGTCTGGCCGGGTTGCAGCCGGCGCAGGGCCAGCTCGGCGGCGGAGAAGCCCACGTTGCCGCACATGGGCGCATCCAAGCCCGCCTCCGCCAGCAGATGGGCCACCAGGTGGGTCACCGTGGTTTTGCCGTTGGTGCCGGTGATCCCGATCCATGGCACCGGCCGGGTGGCCTCCCAGGCGGTGGTGATCTCCCCCACGGTGGGGATGCCCCGGCGACGAAGCTCCTGCAGCAGGGGGTGATCCCAGCGGATGCCGGGGCTCACCACCACCCGCGCCGGTGTGAAGCCCAGGGCGTCCAGGCTGGCGGTGTCGAAGGGGGTGTTGAGCGCTACGGCGATCCCCTCCTGGCGTAGCTGGGCCGCGTTGCGCTGCTGGGCCTCGCCGCCGCCGCTCTCCAACACCAGCACCGGTTCCCGCCGTTGTTGCAGCAGCCGGGCGGCGCCCATGCCGGAGCGCCCCAACCCCAGCACCAGGGTCGCCGGCGTTGGATCGGATGGTGTTGCGGTGCCCCCGGCGGTCATGGCTGTCGCGGTGGGTGGGCCCCGGCTGAGGGTGGGCGCGGCCCCAGGCAAGTGGGCGATACTGGAATCGAACCAGTGACTCCTACCGTGTCAAGGTAGTGCTCTACCTCTGAGCTAATCGCCCTCAGAGCCTTGTGGCCAGGGCAACTTAGCAGTCACACCGCACCCCCTCTGGGCCCCCTCAGCTGCGCCGCAGTTGCAGGCGCCAGCGCTCCCGTTTGGTGGCCTCAACCTCCAGCACCTCCAGCTCACCGCGGCCCTCCAGGCGGATGCGATCCCCCTGGCGCAGCTCGCGGCTGGGGCTGGTCACCGTTTGCCAGTTGACCCGCACGGCGCCGGCGCGGATCTGCTCCGCCATGCGGCTGCGCGACACCCCCAGGCCCGCCGAGGCCACCGCATCCAGCCGCAGGGAGGCCTCCACCGTGGTCAGCAGCCGGGGGGTGCGGCTGGCGGGCCACTGCAGTTGATCCAGGGGCACCGGCTGCAGCTCCACGGGCACCGTGCGCACCAGGGCCGAGAGCCCCGCGCAGCGGGCGCTGGCCTCCGCCGTGATCACCGCCTGGGCGCCCCGGTCGCCCCGCAGCCAGAGGTCCCCCAGTGCGGCCGGCGGCAACCCCGCCGCCTCCAGGCCGGCGCGCATGTCGCTGGGGTCGGCGGGATCGAAGAGAAAGTTGCCGCTCACCAGCAGCCCCCCCAGCGGAGGCAACGGGCCCTGGCCGGGATCCTCGGCGCTGCACAGCTCGCGGCGGCGCAGCAGCAGCCGTTGCCGCTCCGCCTGGGGCCAGCCGCCCCAGGCGTCGAGCTGCAGTTCCGCCAGGCCCCCCAGCCGCCGCTGGGCCTGCTCCAGCAGGTCGGCGGCGAGGAATCCGCTCCACACCGGTTCCCAGGTGCGCAGCGCCTGATCCGCCAGGTCGATCAAGGCGGCCAGTGGCGCGGGCTCTGGGCAGCCCTCCAGCAAGGAATCCCGGGGCAGCATCGAAACCGTCAGCTCTCGCTGAGGCGCACCACCGCCTTGGGCTTCGCCTCCTGCAGCCGCGTCCAGGGGATTTCCACGCCGCTGGCTGTCTCCACCAGCAGCAGCCAGTTGCCCTCCTCGAGGCGGTTGCGCAGGGCCCGGACGCGATCGTCGCCCTCGGCGCTGACGCTGGCCGCGGCGGCAAAGCTGCCCATCCAGCCGGAGCCCAACCCCAGCAGCCCTCCGATCAGGTGCGAGCCGACCGGGCCGGCGAAGGCGAAGGTGTCGAGGTCGGTGATGAAGGTGAAGGTGAGGCCGGCGAGGAAGCCGAAGGGAATCAGCCACGTGGCCATGCGCCGTTGACGCAGCTGCCGGGTCAGCGCCGGGTTGAGCTCGGCCACGCTGGCCACATCGGTTTCGCCCGCACCGATGGCCACGAGCCGCTGGGGTGGGGGCACCAGGGCGGCCAGCTGCTCCTGCAGCTGCCGCAGCCGCTTGCGCTCCGCCAGCACCACCACCACGCTGCTACCCACGATCACCCGGCACGGCTCCCGATTCTCCCTGGTGGCGGTCTGAGGCGGTGGCCGGCGGGTGGCCCGCAGGCCCCTCACTACACTTCACCTCCGGCCGCCCCCCCCACCCGCCGGGTCATGACAAAGGTTCTGGTTTCCGATCCCATCGATCAGACAGGGATCGACATCCTGTCCCAGGTGGCCCAGGTGGATGTGCGCACGGGCCTGCCGCCCGAGCAGCTCAAGCAGATCATCGGCGACTACGAGGGCCTGATGATCCGCTCGGGCACCACCGTGACCGCCGACATCATCGAGGCGGCCACCAAGCTGCGGATCATCGGCCGCGCCGGTGTGGGGGTCGACAACGTTGACGTGCCGGCGGCCACCAAGCGCGGCGTGATCGTGGTGAATTCCCCGGAGGGCAACACCATCGCCGCGGCGGAGCATGCCCTGGCGCTGATGCTGTCGCTCTCGCGCCACGTGCCCCACGCCCACGTGAGCACCATGGGCGGCGGCTGGGACCGCAAGAAATACGTGGGCAACGAGCTCTACAAGAAGAAGCTCGGTGTGGTGGGCCTGGGCAAGATCGGCTCCCACGTGGCCCGGGTGGCCAAGGCCATGGGCATGGATGTGATGGCCTACGACCCGTTTGTGTCGGCAGAGCGGGCCCAGCAGATGCAAGTGCGCCTGATGCCGCTGCCCGCGCTGTTTGCCGAGGCCGACTATGTGAGCCTGCACCTTCCGCGCACCCCCGACACCGAAAACCTGGTGAACGCGGAGCTGCTGCGCACCATGAAGCCCACCGCCCGCATCGTGAACTGTGCCCGCGGCGGCATCATCGATGAGGCCGCCATCGCCGTGGCGGTGGAGCAGGGGGTGATCGCCGGTGCCGCTCTCGATGTCTACGCCAAGGAGCCGCTGGAGGCGGATTCACCGTTGCGCGGGGTTGGGGAGCGCCTGATCCTCACGCCCCACCTGGGGGCCTCCACCGAAGAGGCCCAGGAAAACGTGGCCATCGATGTGGCCGAGCAGATCCGCGATGTGCTGCTGGGGCTGCCGGCCCGCAGCGCCGTCAACATTCCCGGCCTCAACGCCGAGGTGATGGAGCAGCTCAAGCCCCATCTGCAACTGGCGGAAACCCTGGGCCAACTGCTCAGTCAGCTGGCCGGTGGCCAGATCAGTGAACTGGAGGTGCGGCTGCAGGGCGAATTCGCCAACCACCCCTCCCAGCCCCTCGTGATCGCGGCCCTCAAGGGGCTGCTGTCCACCGCCCTGGGCGACTCGATCAATTACGTGAACGCCGGGCTCGAAGCCAAAGAGCGCGGCATCCACGTGCTGGAGGTGAAGGATGACGCCGCC
The DNA here is from genome assembly GCA_044360095.1 of Vulcanococcus sp. Classification (GTDB taxonomy): domain Bacteria; phylum Cyanobacteriota; class Cyanobacteriia; order PCC-6307; family Cyanobiaceae; genus Vulcanococcus. The sequence goes on from JBIKKZ010000007.1 coordinate 7,252, forward strand.
CGCGACTTCGCGGGTGGTTCGCTGCAGCTGAGTGCCAAGGGGGGCAACGGCAACCACACTGTGACCGGCGCTGTGTTCGCCGACGGCGAGCTGCGCATCACCACCATCGATGAGTTCCCGGTGAATGTGGCCCCCAGCCGCCACATGCTGTTCACCCGCCACCGCGACATGCCGGGCATCATTGGCCAGCTGGGGTCGGTGCTGGGCGAGCACAACGTGAACATCGCCTCGATGCAGGTGGGGCGCCGCATCGTGCGCGGGGATGCGGTCATGGTGCTCAGCCTGGATGATCCCCTGCCACCCAGCCTGCTGGCCACGATCCACGCGATCAACGGCATCCAGGAGGCCCACCCCGTCACCCTTTGATGGCGCTCTCCTGGTGGCGGCTGGAGCTGCCCTGCCCACCGGAGCTGGAGGAGTCGCTCATCTGGAAGCTCAACGCCCTCGGCATTCACCGGGTGGCGTTGCAGCACCGGCCTGAGGCGCCCGAGCAGCGGCAGTTGGTGGCCTGGCTGCCCGCCGCCGATTGGCCGGCCGCCGAGCGGCAGCAGCTGCCGGGGGCCCTGGCGCCGCTGGCGGCCACCTTCGGCCTGGAGCTGGCGCCCATGGCCTGGCGGGAGCAGGCCGATGAGGATTGGAGCCTCAGCTGGAAGCAGCACTGGCAGCCCGATCCGGTGGGCCAGCGGCTGCTGATCCTGCCGGCCTGGCTGGAGCTGCCGCCCGAGCATGCCGATCGGCTGGTGATCCGCATGGATCCGGGCAGTGCCTTCGGCACCGGCAGCCACCCCACCACCCGCCTCTGCCTCGAGGCGATTGAGCAGCTGCAGACCCTGCCGGGGGCGCGGGTGGCGGACCTGGGTTGCGGCAGCGGCATCTTGGGCATCGCGGCCCTGCTGCAGGGCGCCCGCAGTGTGGCGGCGGCGGACACCGACTCCCTGGCGGTGCGTGCCACCGCCGACAACGCCGCCGTGAGCGGCTTCAGCGGCCGGTTGCAGGTGGCCCTGGGCTCGGTGGAGCGCCTGGCGGAGCTGCTGCAGGGCCGGCCGGCCGACCTGCTGCTCTGCAACATCCTGGCGCCGGTGATCGAGGCCCTCTCCCCGGCCTTCAGCAGCGTGCTCGCTCCGGATGGACTCGGTCTGCTGAGCGGCCTGCTGGTGGATCAGGCGCCGCGGTTGCAGGCGGTGCTGGCGGAGCAGGGCTGGCGGGCGGAGCTCACCGCCCAGCAGAGCCAGTGGGGCCTGATGACCCTGCGACGGGCGGATGTTGCATAAGTCACGCTGATGTGTGTTGGGCGTTCTGATTGGCCTTCGCGGCCAGATGCCCCCAGAACCCCAGGAAATGGTCGCAGCGGATGTAGGAAGGGTCCGTCCTGCGGGCATGGGATTTTCCCAGGTGCCTGTAAGCCCCAATCCCTTCCATGGCTTCCTACAAGGTCACCCTCATCAGCGAGGCAGAGGGCCTCAACAAGACCATCGAGGTTCCCGACGACCAGTACATCCTCGACGCCGCTGAAGAGCAGGGCATCGACCTCCCCTACTCCTGCCGTGCCGGTGCCTGCAGCACCTGCGCTGGCAAGCTGACCGCCGGCACCGTCGACCAGTCCGACCAGAGCTTCCTGGACGATGACCAGATCGAAGCTGGTTTCGTGCTGACCTGTGTGGCCTACCCCACCAGCGACTGCACCATCAAGACCCACGCCGAAGAAGAGCTCTACTGAGCCCTGGCCCCGCGCCAACGGTCGGGCGTGCCCGTTCGTGCCCCGTCCCGCCATCCCCACAAACCACCCTTCGGGGTGGTTTTTTATGTGGGGCATCCTGCATCGGTTGTGACCCCATCCCAGGCCCCCCCGTCGGTGGATCGGCTGTTTGAGCCGGGCAGCGAGCACACCAGCCCTGGCGGGCAGTACAGCTTCCGGGTGCTGGGCCCCTGTTGCCGCCTGTTTGACCGCGAGGAGCTGCCCTGGCCCTGTTGCCGCATTGCCTGGCGGAGCAAGGAGCCCAGCTGGCGGCGGGTGGGCCGCCGCTTCGTGGCCGACCTGGCCTCGCGCCGCTGCCCCTCCTACGCGGTGGAGTTGCTGCAGCCCGGCTCCCGCCCCACCACCACCGTGCTCACCCTGTTTCCGCTGCGGCTGGCGGCCCCCCTGCAGGAGTGGTGGTACAGCAAGCAGCCCACCTCGATGGAACCGCACAACGCCATGCCCCCCCAGCCCTAGCCCCCGCGGAGCTCCAACAAAAAAGCCCCGCCGTGGGGCGGGGCCTGAGGTTCGTTGATCGGGGGATCAGAAGTAGATCTTGCCGCCGCCCCACTGCTGGCCCTGCACCTTGGGGGCCACCAGGATGAAACCGGCCATCAGGCGCAGGTCTTCGTCGCTGAGGTCGCGCATTTTCACGAACACATCGCTGCTGCGGATGCTCGGGTGCACGTCGGCAATGCTGTATTCGCCGTCGTAGCTGGTGGGATCCTTCATGTAATCCACCAGGGCGTCGACGTTGTCGCGGGCCGGGGTGGCCAGGGCCAGGGTCTCGGGGTCGAGGCCCACGTTTTGGTTGGTCTTGGTGATGCCGCCGGCGTGGCACTCACCGCAGCTGCTGTTGAAGATCTTGCGGCCGGCTTTGATCTCCTGCTCGCTGAAGCTCACGGGGGTGCCGTCGGGGTTGGCGGACACCGTCAGCTGTTCGCTGGTCCACTGAGCCGCCTGCGCCGGGCCGGCCAGACCCAGCAGCAGCGCCAGGGGCAGGACCAGCAACCCGGCCAGCATCCGGGCCAGGGTCCGCTGGGCAGAGGAGAAGAAAGAAGCCATCGAAAACGCCGGCAATGTGGCGGATCAAACCGCGCCAGAGCCCTTGTATCACGGCCAATGGGCCGCCCGGTTGCCCATCGCCCAGGCACTCACGAACTGTTGCAGCCTCAGGCTTCGGCGGCGCTCAGTTCCAGGGTGAGGAAGTCCTTGGCCAGCTCGGTGTTGGGGAAGATGGACCGCGCTTCCGCCAACAGGTCGTCGGGGGTCACAGGGTTGCCCGGCATGTAGCGGGGGCTCAGGTGGGTGAGCATCAGCTGTTTCACCCCAGCCGCCAGAGCGGTCTGCGCGGCCATGGTGCTGGTGGAGTGCTGTTTGGCGATCGCCATCTCCGCTTCGCCGTGGGCAAAGGTGCTCTCGTGGATCAGCAGGTCGGCGCCGCGGGCCAGCTCCACCGCCGCATCGCAGAACACCGTGTCGGTGCAGTAAACGAGGCTGCAGCCGGGCCGCGGCGGCCCGCAGAGCGTGGCCCCGTTGATGATGCGTCCGTCGTCGAGGGTCACGGTCTCCCCCGCCTTCAGCTGGGCGTAGATCGGCCCGGGGGGGATGCCCAGGGCCTGGGCCTGTTCCACCGCGAAACGCCCGGCCCGGGGCCGCTGGTCCACCCGGTAGGCGAAGGCCGGTACCCGGTGGGTCAGCGGGGTGCAGCGCACCTGCAGGTCGTCGTCGTCCAGCAGCACCGCGCCGCTCTGGGCCGCCTGCTTCACCCGGTGGGTGCGCAGCGGGTAGCCGATGCGGGTGGAGGAGGTGCGCAGCACCCCCTCGAGGTAGTCGCGCAGGGGATCAGGCCCGTAGAGGTCGATGCCGTGGCAGGTGCCCGCCAGCCCCAGGCTGGCCAGCAGCCCCGGCAGGCCGAACACGTGGTCGCCGTGCATGTGGGTGATGAAGATGCGGCTGAGCTGGCTCACCCGCAGCTCGCTGCGCAGAAATTGGTGCTGGGTGCCTTCGCCGCAGTCGAACAGCCACAGCTCAGCCCGCTGCGGCAGCCGCAGCGCCACCGCAGACACGTTGCGGCCCCGGGTGGGAACGCCGGAACTGGTGCCGAGGAAGGTGACCTGCACGGCCGGCGCATCCCCGGTCTCACTGAGCTGATGGTGCCACGTCGGGGCTGGCGTTCCCACGGGCGGGTCGTCACAATGGTCTGCCAGGCCTGGTCGGCCCTTGATGCTCCGCCCGCTGCCCGCTGCGCTCCGCCGCCTGGTCCCGATGGCCGGGCTGGCCCTGGGCTGCGCGCTGGCCGCGCCGGTGGCGGTGCAGGCCCGGTGGGGCCAGCCCCAGCCCCAGCAGCCCCAGGTGCGGGTGTTGTTGTGGCAGGGGGGAGCGGTGCAGCTGCGGGCCGCAGCGGCCGCCTCCGGCCTGCGGGTCCGCGATGGCCAGGGCCGATCCCTGTGGGAGTTGCCGGCGGAGCGCGGCCTGGCGCCGTTGCAACTCGATGTGCAAAACGGTTGGCTGCGCCTGCGGGCCCAACCGGTCCCAGAGGCTCAAACCACCCCAGAGGTGCTGCTGGCCCGGGAGTTGTGGCTGGAGGCCCTGCCGGCGCTGGCCGATCCGGACCCCGGCCTCTGGCTGCAGCAGCGCCGCTACCGCGGCCTCCTGCAGCTGCGCCTGGAGGGCGGCCAGCTGCAGGTGGTGAACCACGTGCAGCTGGAGACCTACCTCACCAGCGTGGTGGGCAGCGAGATGCCCGCCAGTTGGCCCCAGGAGGCCCTGCGGGCCCAGGCGGTGGCCGCCCGCACCTACGCCCTCAAGGCGCGCAAACCGGCGGCCCTGTTTGATTTGCAGGCCACCACCGCCAGCCAGGTGTACAAGGGCGTGGAGGCGGAGACCGACTCCACACGGGCGGCGGTGGAGGGCACCCGCGGCCTGGTGCTCACCTACGACGACGCCCTGATCGATGCGGTGTTCCACAGCAGCAGCGCCGGCAGCGCCACCGAAAGCAGCGGTCAGCTCTGGCCCCGCCAGCTGCCCTACCTGGTGAGCGTGCCTGACTTTGACCGCGACTCACCGGTGCGCGAGTGGCGCCAGCCCCTGGATCCCGCCTTGCTGAGCCGTGCCTTCCCGGAGCTGGAGAGCGTCAGTGCCATCGAGGTGCTTTCCACCACCGCCACGGGCCGGGTGCGCCAGGCCCGGGTGGTGGGGCCCACGGGGGTGCTGGAGCTCAGCGGCGCCCAGCTGCGCAGCCGCCTGGGGCTGAAGAGCACCTGGGTGCGGTTTGCCCTGGAGCCGCTGCCCGCAGCCGCCGATGAGCTGACGTCCGCGGCGTTGCCAGCTGCGGCGCCGCTGCCCCCACCCCTGCCGGCCCTGACCCTGTCGCCCCCCGCCAGCCTGGCCACCGCCCCCCAGGCCCCCGCGCTGCTGCGGCTGGTGGCCCTGGGCCGGGGCTACGGCCATGGCATCGGCATGAGCCAGTGGGGGGCGCTGGGGCTGGCCCGCCAGGGGGAGAGCTACGCCGCGATCCTGCGGCATTACTACCGCGGCACCCAGCTGCGCCCCTACAGCCCCCTGGCGGTGACCGCTGCCCCTGGGCCAGGCTGGAGCCAGCCACAGGCGCAGGCCCTGACAGCTTCTCCTTGATCACCCTGACGGCCCTGGCCCCGGCGGGCCTGCAGGTGGAGCCCGATGCCGCCCGGGTGGCGGTACGGGTGGCCGATGCCCTGCTCCAGGCCCTGCGGGCTGGCGCCACCCTCGGCTTGGCCACGGGCCGCACGATGCTGCCGGTGTACGCCGCGCTGCGGCGCCGGCTGGCGGCGCTGGACGCCCCGGAGCGCCGGGCCCTGTTGGCGGGCTGGCGCAGTTTCAACCTCGATGAATACGTGGGCCTCGGACCTGAGGATCCCCGGTCCTTCGCCCGCTTCATGCAGGATCAGGTGGGGGATCCCCTGCAGCTGCCCCCCGGGGCCCTGCAGCTGCCCGATGGCTTGGCGGCCGATCCGCAGGCTGAAGCCCGGCGCTACGGGGCTGCGGTGGCGGCCGTCGGCGGCATCGATCTGCAGCTGCTGGGCCTGGGCAACAACGGCCATGTGGGCTTCAACGAGCCCCCCTGCCCCGCCGATGCCCCCTGCCGCAGCCTCGCCCTGAGCGTCGTCACCCGCCAGCAGAACGCCAGCGCCTTCGGTGGCGATGCCGGCGCCGTTCCTGCCCAGGCCATCACCCTGGGCACCGCTGAGATCCGGGCCGCGCGCCGGTTGCTGTTGGTGGTGACAGGAGCCGCCAAAGCGCAGGTGTTGCGCAGCTGCCTGCTGGAACCCCCCGGCCCGGAGCTGCCCGCCAGCTGGCTGCAGGGCCACCCGGGGCTGCAGGTGGTGGTCGATGCCGAGGCGGCATCGGCCCTGCCCCTGGGCTGATCCTCCGGCTTCAGCCGAGGGCCTCCATCAGTGCGTCGTCGGCCTCCAGGTTGGCGGTGACGCTGCGCACGTCATCCAGCTCCTCGAGTGCATCGAGCAGCTTTAGGCACTGCGCCAGGGTTGGCCCATCCTCCAGCCGGCAGGGGGTGTGGGCGATCCAGCGGTGCTCCCAGGTGGTCACGGGCAGCCCGCGGCGCCGCAGCTGGTCCTGCAGGGCCTCCAGCTGGGCGAATGGGCCGATCACCTCCGCCCCCTCGGGGTCGAGTTCGTAGCCCAGGGCCGCGGGGACGCCCGCCTCCTCCAGGGCCACCAGCTGCTCCAGCAGGCTGTCCTCCTGCAGACCGCTGCCCTCCAGGCGCACCACGCTGCGGTGGTCGAACAGGTAGCCCACGCAACCGGTTTCACCGAGGTTGCCGCCGTGCTTGCTGAACGCCAGCCGCAGCTCGGCGGCGGTGCGGTTGCGGTTGTCAGTGAGGGCTTCGATCAGCACCGCCACGCCCCCGGGCCCGTAGCCCTCGTAGCGCACCTCCTCAAATTGGTTCCCCTCGGCGCCCCCCTGGCCGGACCCCTTGGCGATGGCCCGCTCGATGTTGCTGTTCGGCACCCGGGCCGCCTTGGCCTTTTCGATGGCGGTGCGCAGCTGGAAATTGCCGGCCGGGTCAGCGCCGGCGCGGGCGGCCACCATGATTTCGCGGCCCAGGCGGGTGAACACGGCGCCCCGCTTGGCGTCCACCACCGCCTTGGTGCGTTTGATCTGGGCCCATCGGCTGTGGCCGGCCATGTGCGAAGACGGGATCGGAAAGGCGAAGGATCAGCCCGCGGCGTCGAGCACCAGCCGCGGCTGCAGCTGGCCCTCGCCCTGCATCCGGGCCATGCCCGCCAGGTTGCCATCTGGTGCCACCACCACCACCGCCGTGTCGAGGGGCAGGGATTGGCCGCAGGGCTGGCTGCGGCCGCAGCGCCAGCCCGGCAGATCCACGGCGCTGAGCCGGTGCTGGGGCAGGTGGGCCAGGGCCGCGAGCGGCGGCAGCAGCGCTGGGGGTGCCCCAGAGTCCAGCGCCTCCAGGGGCACGCTCTGGTGCAGGCCGAAGCCCAGCGCCTCGGTGCGCCGCAGGCTGGCCAGGCAGCCGCCGCAGCCCAGCCGCTCCCCAAGATCCCGCGCCAGGGAGCGGATGTAGGTGCCGGCGGAGCAGCGCACCTCCAGCTCCAGCAGCCCCCGATCGGGGTCCCAGGCCAGCAGCTCGAGCCGGTGGATGGTCACGGACCGGGCCGGCAGTTCCTGGGGTTGCCCCTGGCGCGCCAGCTTGTAGGCCCGCTCGCCGTTCACATGCACCGCTGACACGGCAGGTGGCCGCTGGGCAATGGTGCCGCGGAAGCCCTCCAGGGCCTGCTCCAGGGCGCTGTGCTCCAACGGCGGCAAGGGGCGACGCTGTAGGGGGCTGCCCTCCAGGTCGTCGCTGTCGGTGCTGAGCCCCAGCTGGATGCGGCCCCGGTAGGCCTTGTCGCCATTGAGGTAGGGCAGCAGCCGGGTGGCCGGGCCCAGGGCGATGGGCAGCACGCCGGTGACGGCCGGATCGAGGGTGCCGCCATGGCCCACCCGTTTGAGGCCATAGGCGCGCCGCACCCGGCTGACGCAGCCGTGGGAGCTCAGACCGGCCGGCTTGTCGAGCACCAAGAAGCCGCAGGTCACGGTGCTGTGGAGGCGGGCCAGCCGCACATGTTGCCATTGGCCCTTCAACCCTGGGCGGCCCCGGCCGCCTGCGGCAGGGTGTGGCCATGGTTCCCACCTCCTTGGCCGACGCCAACACCCCTAGCTCCGAGACGCTGCAGCAGCGCCGTGACCTGGCCTACCTGGTGTTGTCGGGCCTGTTCCTGGGAACCATGGGGATGCTCAACATCCTGGGGCTCACCCGCTTTCTGCAGTTGGGGCAGATCGGCTCCTGGCCGGTGGTGGTGGCCGTGGGGGCCCTGCCCTACCCGCTCACGTTCCTGTGCACCGATCTGATCAGTGAGATTTGGGGGGAGCGCAAGGCCAGCCAGCTGGTGTGGGTGGGGCTGCTGCTCAATGGCTGGATCGTGCTGATCCTCTGGCTGGGGGGTGTGCTGCCGGGGGTGCCGGGGGCGCCGGATCAAACCTTCTTCGCCATGCGCGGCCTGGCCTTTGGCGCGGTGGGGGCTTCCATGGCCGCCTATCTGGCGGCCCAGTTCACCGATGTGCAGCTGTTCCATTTCTGGAAGCGCGTCAGCGGCGGCAAGGCCCTGTGGCTGCGCAACAACGGCTCAACCCTGGTGAGCCAGCTGGTGGACACCACCGCCGTGGTGTTGATCAGCCACTACGGCGCCCACGTGCTGCCACTGCGGGCGGAGCTGCCGGTGCTGCCGCAGCTGCTCAGCTTCATCGCCAGCGGCTATCTGTTTAAGGCGGTGGCAGCCCTGGCGGACACCCTGCCCTTCTATGTGCTGACGGCCTGGTTGCGCCGCTGGCTGGCTGTGCCCGGCGAGGGGGCGGAGCTGGGCCCCCTACGGTGAGCCCCCATGAGCACCTGCACCGCCCTCTCGATCGAGCACTTCCTGGAGGGGGGCTTTGATCTGCGCCATCAGCTGGCGCACCACCTGCAGCTCAGCGCCGAGGAGTTGCAGCGCCGCCTGCCCCTGGCCACCGAAGCCCTGGCGGCGGCCCACCCCGGGGCGTTCGACCTGCAGCAGGCCGAAGCGTTCTATGAGAGCGCCGTGGGCACCGGCCACCTGCTGGAGCTGGCCGCCTGGCACCTGGGCAGCGCCGATTACATCGCCGACACCCTGCGGCTGCAGACCCGCTTTGCCCGCGGTCAGGTGCTGGATTTCGGGGGCGGCATCGGCACCCATGCCCTGGCGGCGGCGGCGTTGCCCCAGGTGGAGGCGGTGTGGTTTGTGGACCTCAACCCCGAGAACCGTCGCTTCGTGAGCGCCCGGGCGGAGCGCTTCGGCCTGCAGCAGAAGCTGCGCTGCTTCCGCGATCTGGAGGCGCCGGAGCTGCCCCAGCGGTTCGACACCCTGGTGTGCCTCGATGTGCTGGAGCACCTGCCCGACCCTGCAGCCCAGCTGGAGCGGTTTGCGGCCCGCATGGGGCCCGCCTCGATCGCCCTGCTCAATTGGTATTTCTTCCAGGGCTTTCAGGGGGAGTACCCCTTCCACGTGGACGATCCCCAGCTGGTGGAGGCCTTCTTCCGCACCCTCCAGGGCCGCTTCCTGGAGGTGTTTCACCCCTACCTGATCACCACCCGGGCCTACCGGCTGGCATGAAAAAACCGGTGCCCCTGGGGGACACCGGCCCGTGGATGGATCGGGGCTGCCGGATCTAGCCGACGGCGATGTTGATGCGCTTGCGGGTGCGCAGGCCGCGCTTGATGGTGTCGAAGCTGACGATGCCGTCCACCAGGGCGAACAGGGTGTCGTCGGCGCCGCGACCCACGTTGAGGCCGGGCAGCACGGAGGTGCCGCGCTGGCGGATCAGGATCGAGCCGGCGCTCACGGTCTCACCGCCGTAGCGCTTCACGCCGAGGCGCTTGGAGTTGGAGTCGCGGCCGTTGCGGGTGGAGCCGGTGCCTTTCTTGTGGGCCATGGTTCAGAAAACGTCGGGTGTTCGGAGCGCTGCGCGCGGGTCAGGCCAGGGCTTTGCCGCCCACCTTGATGGATGTCACCATCACCCTGGTGAGTTCCTGGCGATGGCCGTTCTTGCGGCGGGTCTTTTTCTTGGGGCGCATCTTGTACACAATCACCTTGGGGCCGCGGCGATGGGCCATCACCTGCAGTTCCACGGTGGCGCCTTTCACGTAGGGCTGCCCCACGTTGGCGGCCTTGCCGTCGTTCACCAGCAGCACGGTCTCGAGGGTGATGCTGCTGTCCACATCCGCCTGGATGCGGTCGAGGTCGTAGTACCGGTTGGGTTGAACCCACACCTGGGTGCCGGAGGTCTCGACGATGGCGTAGGGAGAGGCGTGCGTAGAGGGGGCTTCGGGCGAAGCGGGCGCCGCGTCGCTGGCGGTCTTGGCGTCAGTGCTCATGGGATACGGGGCGTGGTCAGGCAGGCGGGCGCAAGGCCAGCCTTTCGGCCTGCCGCACGGCAATCGAAAGACAAACAATGATCCTCCACTGTTGACCGGCGGGTCGTCAACACTGTGGGCGTTGCCAGGGCCTGACCACGGCTCATGTCCCAGCCGGCTCTCACGATCGCCTCGCTGCTGTCCGATCCACGCCTGGAGCGCGCCTGCCGCAGCTGGCTGAAGGGGGGGCGCTATCGCCTGGAGGATCTCGGTTCGCTGCCCGATCCGGTGCAGGAGCTGATCGAGCGCCGCGACACCTTTGATGTGGTGCTGCTGCAGCAGGGCTCGATCCAGCCCGCGGTGGTGGAGGCGCTGCGCCAGCAGGGGCTGCTGCTTCCCGCCGTGGTGGTGGGGGAGGTGAGCGGCCGCGTCGATTACCACGAGGCGGAGGTGCACCTGCCCCAAGACCAGCTGGAGCAGATCGCCTACAGCGTTGATGCGGCGGTCTCCCGCTTCCTGCGGCGCGGCCTGGCGGGCATGGGGGGAGACGGGCAGGCCGTCGGCGCCTCAGCCACCCCGGAACCCTGGCGGCTCACCAACCGCCTGCAGGGGCGGCTGGGCTATCTGGGGGTGTTTTACAAGCGCGACACCTCGCTGTTTTTGCGCAATCTGCCGCCAACGGAGCGCGATGAACTGCTGCGTTCCCTGGAGCGCAGCTACCGCGATCTGCTGATCAGCTACTTCAAGGATCCGGCCGCCGCCAACCAGGCGATCGAGAGCTTTGTGCACAGCGCGTTTTTCAGCGATCTTCCGGTCAACAAGGTGGTCGAAATTCACGTCGACCTGATTGACG
>JBIKKZ010000106.1:0-5778 GCA_044360095.1 Vulcanococcus sp.
CAGCAACAACCTCGCCGTCTGGGCCTGGATGTTCCTGTTCGGTCACCTGATCTGGGCCACCGGCTTCATGTTCCTGATCTCCTGGCGCGGTTACTGGCAGGAACTGATCGAGACCATCGTCTGGGCGCACCAGCGGACCCCGCTCGCCAACCTGGTGGGCTGGCGTGACAAGCCCGTGGCGCTCTCGATTGTTCAGGCACGCGTTGTGGGTCTGGCTCACTTCACCGTGGGCTACTTCGTGACCTACGCCGCCTTCCTGATCGCCTCCACCTCCGGCAAGTTCGGCTGATCGGCTTCGGCCCCTGCCCCACTGCCCCTTGAGGGACGACCATCACCCCCGGCCTCGGCCGGGGGTTTTTTATGGGCGTTCCTGCCCGCCCGCCAGGACCCAGGCCCCGATCGCCAAGGCGAGCCAGGGCAACACAGGCAGCTCCAGCAGCGCCGTGATCCCCTGCACCAGCGGCTCCAACAGCCAGGCATTCAGGCTGAGCAGCAGGGTGAGCAGCACCACCAGAACAATCACAGCGGCGCCCCGGTCCCATCCGGCGGTGGCACCGCCCCGGCCCGCAGCAGCCGCCAGCTCCCCGTGTTGCTCCAGGCCAGCACGGTGCTCGCTTGCCCCGATGGCGTGGGCCACGGCAAGGGCCCCAGCTGCGCCACGCCGGGGAAGGTGGCGCTGGCCTCATCGGCGGTGGTGCAGGCGGGCTCACCGGAGCGGTTGGCGCTGGTGGTGGCCAGGGGGCCACTGCAGCGCAGCAGCTCCAGTGCCTGCGGGCACGCCGGCACCCGCAGCCCCAGGCTGCCGCCGCCAGGGTTGAGCTGCTCCACCATGGCCCCCCGGGCCGGCAGCACCAGCGTGAGTGCCCCGGGCCAGTGGTGATCGGCCAAGGCCCGCCAGGCCGGCTCCACCGGCAGCCCCAGGCACGGCCATAGATCGTCCGCCCGCGCGCCCATCAGGATCACCGCCTTGTGGGCCGGCCGTTGCTTGAGCCCCCACAGTTGCTGAGCGGCGCCCGGGTTGGCCGCCAGCGCGGGCAGGGTGTCGGTGGGGAACAGCGCGGCCTCGCCTCCCCGCAGCCGGGCGGCCAGTTCACTGGCATTGCAGAGAGTGCTCATGGCCGCTCCGGCGCCCTGCGGGCCGAGGCGAAGCGCCATTGGCCCTCCAGATCAGGATGGGGCGTCACCTCCACCAGGCCCCCGGCCCGCAGCAACTCCAGCACCGGGGTGCTCTGGTCGTGGTGGTGCTCCAGCAGCAGCCAACCCCCCGGCGCCAGGGCCTGGCCGGCACCGGTGGCGATGGCCCGCAGCGCCTCCAGGCCGTCCTCGCCCCCCACCAGCGCCAACTCCGGTTCGTGGTCGCGCACCACTGGATCGAGCTGCTGCCACACCGCCCTTGGGATGTAGGGGGGGTTGGACACCACCAGATCCAGCGCGCCCCAATGCGGCTGCAACGGCTTCCACCACTCCCCCTCCCGCAGCTGCACACGACCCTCCAGACCCTGGGCCCGCAGGTTGGCGCCCGCCTGGCGAAGCGCCTCGGCCGAACGGTCCACGGCCATCCCCTGGCTTCCCGGCCAGGCCTGGGCCAGGGCCAACGCTAGGCAGCCGGAGCCGGTGCCCAGGTCGGCCCAGCGGTGGGGGCCATCGGTGGTGCCCGCGGCCGCCCAGATGGCCAGGGCCAGATCCACGAGCAGTTCGGTTTCCTGGCGCGGGATCAGCACGCCTGGCGCCACCTGCAGGCTGAGGTCGCGCCAGGGGCATTGGCCCACCAGGTATTGCAGCGGCTCCTGGCCATCGCAATGCCGCCGCCACAGGGATTCGAGCCGCTCCAGCGGCACGTTCAGCTGGAGTTTGGCCTCGGGATGCAACCGCAGCTGTTGCAGTTGCTGCCAGCCCACGCCGGCCTCCAAGTCGAGCAGCCAATCGAGGCCCGAGGCCTGGCCGCCCTGGCTCAGCTGTTGGCGCCGCCAACGCAGCAGATCCTCACCGCCGATGGCGTGCCGGCCCGCATTGGTGCCGGTGCTGTGGGCCAAGGCCGCCATGGCCTCAGGGTAGTCAGAGCCCTGGGTTGCTGGGCCGCCACCACAGGCCCGGCTCCCCCCGCACCAGCCCAGCCAGCTCGAGCCGCAGCAGCCGCTCACTCAATTGGGCCGGGCGTTGGCGCAACCGCTCACAGAGGTGATCCAGGCAGGCGCCGGCCCCCAGGGCCGCCAGCAGCGCCGCCTCCCGCTGCACCAGGGCCGCCCCCTGCGCGGGGCAGGCGCCACCGCTTGTCGCCCCGTGGCCGCGGGCCAAGGGGCCAGCTCCGATGCTGTCGATCAGCTGGGCTGGATCCAGCAACACGGAGGCCCCTTGGGCCAGCCAGCGGTTGCTGCCGCCGCAGCTCAGCTTGGAGGCGTCGCCGGGCACCACCCACAGGGGCAAGCCGGCATCCCACGCCAGTTGTGCCGATTGCAGGGCGCCGCTGCGCTGGGGGCATTCCACCAGCACCACCGCCTGGGCCAGGGCCACCTGCAGCCGGTTGCGTTGGGCGAAGTGGCCCGCCCGCACCGGTGTGCCAGGGGCCAATTCACTCACCAGCAGCCCCCGGTGGCCCACGTCCGCCTGCAGGGCGGTGTGATGGCGTGGGTACACCCGCTCCAAGGGTGTGCCCAACACCCCCACCGGCCGCCCCTGGGCCTCCAGGCAGCCCCGGTGGGCGGCCGCATCGATCCCCTCCGCCAGGCCGCTCACCACCGGCCAGCCCGCTTCGGCCAGGGCGGCCCCCACGGCCCGGGCCATGGCTTCGCCGTGGCGAGAGGGGCGCCGCGTGCCCACCACCGCCACCGCCCGCCGCTCGCGTAGGCACGGCCAGAGTGGGCCCTGCCCCTGCCAGAACAGCTGCAGCGGCGGGCGCTCCAACCACTCCAAGGATTCCGGCAGGCTTGCATCCCCCAACAGCAGGCAGCGGTGGCGCTGCAGCCGCCGCCTGTCAGCGGGGGTGAGCGGATCGCCGATGGGCTCAGGCCCCAGCCGGTGGCGGTAGGCCGCCAGCCGCTCCAACTCCGCGCCCTGCAGCGCCGTGGTCCCCGACAGGGCGTGGCTGAGCTGGCCGTCGGTGGCCTGCCAGGCCACGGCCAGGCTGCCGAACAGGTGCTGCAGCCGCTGCAGCCGCCGCCAACCGATGCCGGGGCATTCCGCCCAGATCAGAGCCCACAGCCGCTCCTGCTCCGTGGCCCAGCCCCGGCGTTGGCGTTGGCGTTGGTGGCAAGGGGGCTGGGGTGCGGGGGCTTCGGCCGTCCGTGCCGTGGGGCGCACCGCCGCCGCCGCAAACGGTGCCCGCAGCAACTCCCCCATGCCATCCTGCGCATCAGTACACCTGTACTCTAGCTGTGGTGGGGTGGTCAGCCCGGCCCCCGCTGCAATCGCTCCACCGCCGCCGCCAGAGCTTGGGGCATGTGCCGCAGCAGGCGCCGTTCGCTGCTCGCCTCCCCGCTGGCCAATGCCACCAACACCAGCTCTACGCGAGCCTCGGCGGCCACGCGGCCATCGGGTTTCACAAACCGGCTGAGCCAGGGCAGCTTCAGCCCGCGGCGCGGCAGCACCCAGCTCTCCAGCTGGATGGTTTCTCCGTGCAGCAGTGCCTGGCGGTAATCGAGCGCCAGGCTCACCACCGGCAGTTCATAGCCTGAGGCGGAGAGGTCGGCGTAGGCCAGGCCGGCCGCCGCCAGAGCCTCCACCCTGGCCTCCTCCAGCCAGGCGAGATAGCTGCCGTGCCACATCACACCGGCGTGGTCGGTGTGTTGGGGCAGCACCCGGCGCTGCAGCCGCCAGGGGGTGCTGGATTGGGGCTCCTTCGGGCTCTGCATTGCGGAGTGCGTGGTGGAGGGCGCTGCCCCCATGGGTTCGCCATAGGCTGCCGGAGCGCGTTGCAACGGCTGTGTTCCGCAACCTTCTGATCGCCGATTCCGGCAAGGGCCACGTGGAGGAAATGGTGCGCATGCTGCGCGACATCCCCGCCGTTCGGCAGGCTCGCCTCAACCTGTTGCATGTGGTGGCGGAGCAGGCCGGTGAGAACTACACCGAGCATTCCCAGAAGGCGGCGGGCATCGTGGCCGATGCGGTGCAGCGCCTCGGCCTCAACCCGGCGGAGGTGAACACCATCATTCGCCAGGGCGACACCAAGCAAACCGTGCTCAAGGTGGCCGATGAGCTCGATGCCGACCTGATCGTGATGGGCTCGCGGGGCCTGGGGCGGCTGCAGTCGATCCTCAGCAACAGCGCCAGCCAATACGTGTTTCAGCTCTCGACGCGGCCGATGCTGCTGGTGCGCGACGACCTCTACGTGCGCCACATCAACCGCGTGATGGTGGCGGTGGATGGCACCGGTGTGGGCGATGACGCCCTCAAACTGGCCTGTGAACTGGTGCGCGACATCCCCGGCGGCAGCCTCACCGGCATCCACATCAGCCGCCAGGACATCACCCCCTCCCGCGGCGGCAAAAGCCCCGCCGATGAGGTGCTCGAGAGGGCTGTGCAGCGGGCCCGTGCCCTGGGCGTTGAACTCAAGCCGATCCATGCCACCGGCGACATCGGCCGCGGGGTGTGCCAAGCGGCCGAGCAGCACAAGGCCGACCTGCTGGTGATTGCCTCCCAGGACCGCCGCCCACTGGTGGCGCGCAGCTTGGTGGACATCGACCGGCTGCTGGGCTCTTCGGTGAGCGATTACATCCGGGTGCATGCCCCGGCTCCGGTGCTGCTGGTGCGCGAACCCGAAGGCCGCAGCTGAGGGCCCACAAAAAACCCGGCTCTGCGACGTGCAGGGCCGGGATGGTGGCTTGTGGGTGGGCCTGTGGGGACCAAGCCCCAACGGCCCTCAGCTCTGGCGGCTGCTGGTCTGGATGTAGAGCACCAGCAGGAACACCGTCGGCACCAGCACGAACATCAGGCTGGCGACGAAGCCGAGGTCGTTGGTTTCCATGGAATCGGAGTTCAGCGGAATCGAGGTTCAGCCCGGTGACCGTATCACCGCTGTGCCGGCCGGGTCAGGCCTCTTCATCGCCCGTAGCGGTTTCCGCGGCGGTGGCCGTGGCGTCGGTGTCCTCGGCCGCTTCGGCATCGGCCGCCTGCTCCGCCGCCGGCCAGGCGGTGGGCCCGGGGGGCAGGGGGTTGGCCTTGGCGGCGGCGATGCGTGCCTCCGCATCGCCCAGGCCCGCCTGCGGCTTGGTGAGCACCAGCAGTGAATCCTGCACCAGGCTTTGGCAGGCCAGCCGCCAGCTCTGGGGCCGCCGCCGCAGCTTCTGCTCCTCCACCGCCGTGCGGCCACTGAGGCTGCCGGGGCTGCGTTCGCCCACCACGTCCACAAAACAAGTGATGCACTGGCCGCAGCCGCCGCAGTTGCCCAGCATCCCCTTGAGGCCATACAGCTCAATGCCCTCGCGCAGGGCCACCTCCCGCAGGTTTTCCCCCGGGTAGCACTCCACATCGCGGCCCTCGCGCACGAATCGAATCACGGGCATGGCGGCTCCGGCACTGCCCCCATTGTGGCCGCCCCCATCACGGCACGTTTCAGCTGGCGTCGGATCGAATCGGTGGGCCCGCCAAACCCCTTACCATCGCCAGCACGGATTCAGTGTTTGCCGGCTTCGGTCGGGAAGGGCTGATCGTGCTGCCCTCCGCCACCGGTTCCCCCGGGGCGGATGGCTGGTTGTTTCCCCGGACCTAACCCCCATGGGATTGCCCTGGTATCGGGTGCACACGGTCGTGATCAACGACCCGGGCCGCCTTCTGGCCGTGCAC
>JBIKKZ010000107.1:0-5762 GCA_044360095.1 Vulcanococcus sp.
CCCTCCAGATAGGAGCTGGCAATGCCGTGGGTGTACCAGGAGGTGACAAAGGTGGTGCCGGTCAGCCAGCCACCCAGCGCCAGGTAGGCGGTGGGGAACAGGAGCAGACCCGACCACCCAACAAAAACGAAGCGGTCGCGCTTGAGCCAGTCATCGAGGATGTCGAACCATCCCCGCTGCGGCGCGCGCCCTACAGCGATCGTCATGGGTGGGAAATGAGCGGTGCGGGAAACCCGCGTGCTGTGGGTTACCGGGCGATGGTAACAACGTTGCCCGGCGCCGCGAGGGCGGTTTTGACGGGCTGATACGGCCCGTCACCATTGCGTTTTTGGGGAGTACGACCAACGCCCTGCCCGAGGGCGGGGGTGGCCGCGCCAAGATGGCAGACCCACGGTTACCCGCCCCCATGGCCTCGGCGCCAACCGCCCGCACCGCCTCCGCAAGCGCCTCCAGCCCGTTGCTGGAGCAGCCGGTGCTGGGCTCCCGCCGGCTCTCCAACGTGCTGGTGGCGGCCGTGGTGACCACGGGAGGCCTCGGGTTCCTGCTCACCAGCGCCTCGAGTTACACCGGCAGCGATCTGCTGCCCATCGGTCACCCGGCCGCCCTGAGCTTTGTGCCCCAGGGTTTGGTGATGGGGCTCTACGGCATCGCGGCGGCGCTGCTGTCCACGTATTTGTGGGCCGTGATCGCCCTTGATGTGGGCGCCGGCGCCAACCGCTTCGACAAGGGCGACGGCACCCTCACGGTGACCCGCCGCGGCTTTCGCCAGTTGATCAGCGTCACCACCCCCCTCAAGGACATCCAGGCGGTGAAGGTGGATGTGCGCGATGGCCTCAACCCCAGGCGCCGCCTGGCGCTGCGCATCCAGGGCCGTCGCGACCTGCCCCTCACCCGTGTGGGCGAGCCCATGCCCCTGGCCGACCTGGAGCGGGGCGGCGCCGAGTTGGCCCGCTTCCTGGGCGTGCCCCTGGAGGGGGTGTGATGGCGGCCCGGTCCAACCCCATGCCCTGGCGTTCATTGCTGCTGGCGCTGCTCTTGCTGCTCAGCCCCCTGGGCCCGGTGGCCTGTGCCGCCACGGGCTCCAGCGCCGCCGTGGGCTGCGGCACGGCCGGTGTGCCTTGCCTGCAGGGCACCGCCGTGGTGGAGCTCAAAACCAGCAAGGGCACGGTGGAGCTCAGCCTCGATGGCGCGGCGGCCCCACTCACCGCCGGCAATTTCGTGGATCTGGTGCGCCGCGGCGTCTACAACGGCACCCTGTTCCACCGGGTGGTGCGTGAGCCCATCCCCTTTGTGGTGCAGGGGGGGGACCCCCAGAGCGCCAACCCCAACACCCCCGTGGATTTGCTGGGAACCGGCAGCTATGTGGATCCCGGCAACGGCCAGCCGCGGCTGATTCCCCTGGAGCTGTTCCTCAGCGGCGACAGCTCCCCCCGCTATGGGGAGGTGCTCACGGGGCCGGGGCAGCAGGCCCGCCTGCGGCTGCAGCACCAGCGCGGGGCTGTGGCCATGGCCCGTTCTGCCGACCCCAATTCCGCCAGCGCGCAGTTCTACATCGCCCTCAAGGCCCTGCCTGAGCTCGATGGCCGCTACGCCGTGTTTGGCCGCGTCACCAAGGGCATGGATGTGGTCGACCGCATCACCCAGGGCGACAAGCTGATCAGCGCCACCGTCTTGCAGGGGGGCACGTTGGTGCGCGACGCCAAGTAGGCGCTGCGCGATGCCCCCTAGGCGGGCACCCGCTTGTCGAGGCTGGTGACCTTCAAATAGGCGGTGTTCACCCCGGAGGCCCGCTCCAGGGAGATGCGGCCGGTGCGGGCGATTTCGAGGATGCCGTAGCCGGAAAGCACGTTTTCGATCGCCACCAGCTTGCCGGGGTCCCCCACCACCTCGATGGTCAGGGCTTGATCAGCCACGTCCACCACCTTGGCGCGAAACACCTGCACCAGATCCAGGATCGCGGCGCGGTTGTCCGGCGGGGCCGACACCTTCAGCAGCATCAACTCCCGCTCCACGGCGGGAATGCGGGTGAGGTCGTTGACCTCCAGCACGTTGATCAGCTTGTTGAGCTGCTTGCTCATCTGCTCGAGGGTGCGGTCGTCACCCTCCACCACCATCGTGAGGCGGGAGACGCCGCTCTGCTCGGCGGGACCCACCGCCAGGCTTTCGATGTTGAAGCCGCGGCGGGCGAACAGCCCCGCAATGCGGCTGAGCACTCCGGATTCGTCCTCCACCAGCACCGAAAGGGTGTGCTTCATGCCCAGGGTTGCGTGCGCGGCCGGCGAAACCCCAAGTTACGCGCTGGCTTGGCGCTGCAGCCACTGCAGCAGTGCCCGGTTGAACAGCCCCGGCCGTTCATCGTGGGGGCAATGGCCCAGCTGGGGCAGCAGCTGCAGCTCGAGGTCGGGTTTGTGCTGCCCCAGCCGTTGGCTGATGGCCACGGGCACGAGCCGATCCTGGCTGCCCCAGAGCACCAACAGCGGCTGGCGCATGCGCTGCAGCAGCGGCGCCGCCGTGGCCGCCCGCGGGCGCAGCGCCATGCCGATGCTCATGGCCCGCAGGGCCTGGGGTGCCTGGGGGCGCAGGGCCGGCTTCGCCACCAGCCGCCGCAGTTCCCGGTCGAGCGCTGCGGGGGTGTTGTAGGCGCTGCGTAGGCCCAGGTCCAGCAGCGGGGTGCGGGCGATCAGCGGCACCAGCAGCTCCAGCGGCAGCAGCCGGCAGAGCACCACCACCAGCCGCCGCTGCAGCCGCCGCCGCCAGGGCCGCCGCCGCCGCCCCATGGGCATCAGCAGCGTCGGGTCGGGCAGGGGGGCCGCCACCACCGCCAGCACCCACTGGGGAAAGAACACGGCGCAGGTGACGGCCACCAGGCTTCCCAAGGAGTTGCCCACCAGCACCGCGGGCCCCTGCACCACCTGCTCCAGAAACCCCTGCACCTGCCGTGCCCAGAGGCGGTTGTCGAGCGGGCGGTGGCGGCGGTGGGCCGGTTGGCTGGAGGCCCCGAAGCCCACCAGGTCGATGGCGTACACGCACCAACCCGCCTCCGCCAGCGCGGCGGCGTTGTGGCGCCAATGGCCGCTGGCGGCACCGAAGCCATGCAGCAGCACCAGGGCCGGCTGATCGCGGTGGCCCAGCACCCGCCAATGGCAGTGGTGCCCCTGCCAGTGCCAGCTGCTGTGCGCACCCCACTGGGCCCCTGTGGCGTCAGGCTGGGGATCGGACAGGGGCAGGGGCTGGAGGGTGGCCGACACGGCAGCGCAATCGCAGGGCGGTGCCGGAGAGAACCGGTCGCCGGACCTTCACTATTGCGAAGGCCAGGCCCAGCTGCAGCGCGGCGGCGGTTTCTTCCGGCCCCAATCGCGGCCCTCCCGCGACCTGGGGGTGCTGCTGGCCCGCACCCTGCCCCAGCCGCTGGAGGTGCTCGACCTGATGGCCGGCTGCGGCATCCGCGGCCTGCGCTATGGGCTGGAGGCCGGGGCCTGCGGCGTGTGGGTCAACGACGGTGACGGCGATCGCCTGCCGCTGCTGCAGGCCAACCTGGCCCCCCTGGCCCCGGCGGGCTGCCGCGTGGAGGCCACGGCCCTCAGCGCCCAGAAGCTGCTGGCGGCTTGCCTGCTGGAGGAGCGGCGCTTCGGCCTGCTGGACCTCGACGCCTTCGGCTGTCCCACGCCGCTGGTGCCGGCGGCCTTGGAGGCCCTGCAATTTGGCGGGGTGCTGTACCTGGCCAGCACCGATGGCCGCTCCCCCACCGGCCACGACCGCGCCGCCGCCCTGCGCTCCCTGGGGGCCGCCGCCCGCGCCCATCCCGCCAGTTGGGAGCTGGCCCTGCGGCTGCAGATCGCCGTGGTAGCCAGGGCCGCCTGGGCCCTGGGCCGGGGGGTGCGGCCCTTGTTCAGTTTCAGTGAAGGACGCACCTTCCGGGTGGCGCTTCAGCTGCAGCGCCGGCCGGATCCCCAGCAGGAGCGCTTGCTGGGGCTGCTGGCCCATTGCCACGGCTGCGGCGAGCAGTTCAGCCAAAGCCTTTGGCAGCTGCGCCAATGGCCCGCCTGCGCCTGCGGGGCCGCCGCCCCCCCCCTGGCCATCTCCGGGCCCCTTTGGCTGGGTCCGCTGCAGCACGGCCCCACCCTGGAGGCGATGGCCGATCGGGCGGCATCGGCCTCCCCCCAGGAGGTGGACCCCGCCAGCCTGCGGTTGCTGCGGCGCCTGCTGGCGGACCCTGGCGTGCCGGAGCGCTGCTGGCCCCTGGCGGAGCTGGGCCGGCGCCTGGTGGGCGGGCCGCCGCCCCGCGATGCCCTGCTGGCGGCGCTGCGGGCGGAGGGCTACACGGCCCTGCGCTCGGGGGTGATGGAGGGCTGCTTTCGCTGCAATGCCCCCTGGCCCCGCGTGTTGGAGCTGGCAGCTGCGCTAGATAGGTAGCCGTTACGGCATCCGGCCATGGCCTCGGAAATCTTCGGCACTGCAGCGCTGTTCTGGGTTCTGATCCCCCTGGGCCTGGTGGGTGGCGCCCTGCTGCTGAAGCTCCAGGGCGACAACTGAGCCCCACCCAGCCCTTGGGGCGCGCCTGAGAAGCCCTCAGCTTTAGGCTCAGCCCTCCTGGTGGAACCCCGATGCAGGTGTTGGTGATCGGTGCAACGGGCACGCTGGGACGGCAGATCGCCCGGCAGGCCCTTGATGCCGGTCATCAGGTGCGCTGCATGGTGCGCTCCCCCCGCAAAGCCTCCTTCCTGCAGGAGTGGGGCTGCGAGCTCACCCGTGGTGATCTGCTCGAGCCCGACAGCCTCGATTACGCCCTGGAGGGCCAGGAGGCGGTGATCGATGCCGCCACCGCCCGCGCCACCGACGCCGGCAGCAGCTACGACACCGACTGGACGGGCAAGCTCAACCTGCTCAACGCCTGCGAGCGTGCCGGGGTGAAGCGCTACGTGTTTGTGTCGCTGCTCGACGCCGAGAAGCACCGCGATGTGCCCCTGATGGAGATCAAGCACTGCACCGAGCAGGCGTTGATCCACTCCGATTTCGACTACACAATCCTCCGCTGCGTGGCGTTCATGCAGGGGCTGATCAGCCAGATCGCCATCCCCGTGCTCGAGAGCCAAACGGTGTGGGTGAGCGGCACCCCCACCCCGATCGCTTACATGAATACTCAGGATGTGGCCCGCTTTGCGGTGGCGGCCCTGGGGCGTGCGGAAACGGTGCGTCAGGCCTTCCCCGTGGTGGGCCCGCGGGCCTGGAACACCGGCGAGATCACCCAGCTGTGCGAGAAGTTCACCGGCAAGAGCGCCCGCGTGTTCCGGGTGCAGCCTGTGCTGTTGCGGCTGATGCAGGCGGTGTCGTCGTTCTTTGAGCCGGCGGTCAACGTGGCTGAGCGCCTGGCCTTCGACAAGGTTGTCGGCGGCGGCGTCACCCTCAATGCGCCGATGGAGGCCAGCTACGCCGCCTTCGGCCTCGATCCCGCGGACACCACCGGCCTGGAGGCCTACCTGCGCGAGTACTACGACACCATCCTCAAGCGCCTTCGGGAGATGGAGGCCGACCTCGACAAGGACGCCAAGAAGAAGCTGCCGTTCTGAGCGCGGCTCCGCAGCCCTTGGCGCGCCGGTAGTGAGCTTGTACTATTCGCCCAGTTTCGGTTGCACGGTGCGTCGCGATGGCCATCGCCCAGATCAAAAACCTGCAGCGCCGCTTGGGTGTGTTGGAGCAGGAGGCGGTGGCGGAGGTGAGCCGGGCCTGCGGCCATGAGCTGTGGCAGAGCCTCGGCTTCGATG
>JBIKKZ010000108.1:0-5698 GCA_044360095.1 Vulcanococcus sp.
CGGAGGCGGAGGGCTTCGTGCTCAAACGCCGCAGCCTCAACAAGGCCCCCTTCTACTTCTCGCGGCTGTTGGCCTTCGAGCGGGCCTGAGCCAACTCCAGCGGCAGGGGCGCCTCCCACGCCAGGGCCGTGCCATCGGGCCCCAGCAGCCGCAACCGGTGGGCATGCAGCCGGTAGCCGCCATCGCCCGGCAAGGCCTCAGGGCTTACCTGGCCGCCCGGCCCGTAGAGCGGATCCCCCAGCAGCGGCGCCCCCAGGCAGGCGGCATGGATGCGGATCTGATGGGGGCGGCCCGTGGCAATCAACACCTCCACCAGGCAGGCCTGCGGGCGGCGCTCCAGCAGCGTGAAGCGGCTGAGGGCGGGCAACGCCCCGGGGTGCTCGGGGGGCACGCCACACCAGATCCCCCCCAGCAGCCCATGGGGGCGGCGGCCAATCGGGTCCGTCACCGGCTGGCTGGAGCCAGGGGTCCAGGAGGAGGGCAGCGGCACCGTGAGGGCCCTGTACAGCTTCTGGCAGGCCGGGGACTCTGACGCGGCGGCATCGACCCGGGTGCTGTCGCGCAGCTGGGCGCTCAACCAGGCCCGCGTGGCGGGCCGGCGGGCACACACCAGCAGCCCGGAGGTGAAGCGGCCGAGCCGGTGCACGGGCCGCGGTGCGCCCGCCACCAACCCCTCCAGCTGGGCCAGCACGGTGTGACGCAGGAAGCCACCGGCCGGCAGCACCGGCAGGCCACTGGGCTTGTTGAGCACCAGCAGATCGCCGTCGTCGAACACGATCGCGTGCTGCTGCAGCACCGGCACGGCCGCTTCCTGCCAGGGGGGCCGATACCAGACCAGCTGATCCCCGACGTCG
This sequence comes from Vulcanococcus sp., assembly GCA_044360095.1. Lineage (GTDB taxonomy): Bacteria > Cyanobacteriota > Cyanobacteriia > PCC-6307 > Cyanobiaceae > Vulcanococcus. Next base: position 855 of record JBIKKZ010000108.1, read on the forward strand.
AGCGCAGCATCGGCCTGGAGCCGTTGGCCATTCCTGCAGACCTCTCCGGCGGCGAGCCGTTGCCGCCAGATCGTCTCCCCCGAGTGGCCATAGCGCCCGGCGTAGTAGCCCACCACGCTGGGGTGGGGCCGGTCGATGCGGTCGCGGTAGGCATGGCCGCCGTTGACGGCGGCCGCCAGCCAACCCGGCGGCGCCGGCTCAGTCAACCAGGCCGTGCTCGAGGGCGTAGCGCACCAATTCGGTGCGGCTGGCGGTGCCCGTTTTGGTGAACAGCCGGCTCACGTACTTCTCGACGTTGCGGATCGACGTTTCCAGACGACGGGCGATCTCCTTGTTCATCATTCCCTCCGCCACCAGTTGCAGCACCGAGGCCTCCCGGGGGGTGAACTCATGCTGGACGGCGTTGACCGGTTTCTTGCCACCGCCGCCGCTGGCCAGCAGCGAGCGGATTTCGGTGATCTGCTTGGCCATCTGGCCGATGTCGGCATCGGCGAAGCGGGCCGCCTCCTGCAGCAGCCGTTCCTGGCGGCGCACCACGTTGTGCACGCGGGCCACCAGCTCATCGGGGTCGAACGGCTTGGGGATGTAGTCGTCGCAGCCCGCCTGGAAACCTTCGATGCGGTCGGCGGTCATCCCCTTGGCGGTGAGAAAGATCACCGGCGTACCACCGAGGCGCTCATCGGCCCGCAGCTTGCGCAGCAGGCCGTAGCCGTCGAGCCGCGGCATCATCACGTCGCTGATCACCAGGTCGGGCAGCAACTCCTGGGCTTTGGTCCAGCCGTCTTCGCCATCCACGGCGGTGGTCACCTGGAAGCCTTCGTCCTCCAGGTAGGTCTGCACCGCGGTGCGCAGGCCGGGCTCGTCGTCCACCAACAGCAGGCGCACCGGAGCGGCCGGCACCACATCGGGAACGGCGGGCTGGGATTCGGGTTCGAGGCTCATGGCCCGCAGCTGCAGAGCGGCGATGGCCGCAATCTATCGAGGGTGTCTCGGAACGAGCTGCTGCTGCTCCCGCAACTTGCCCGTGTAGCCCAGCTGGCGGGCCACGGCCGTGAGTTGGGCGGGGTCCTTGCCGGCCTGGGCGGGGTGGCAGGCGGCCCACCAGATTTGATGGTCGAGGCGGTTGGCGGCGGTCACCTGACCACCGGGGTTGAGCTCGCGGATCTCGAGGGCATCGCCCTTGAGGGTGAGGCGCATGGGGGACTCGGGGCTGCAGCGCAGGGTGTCCACCGCCAGCTTCACCCCCGTGGGCGTTTCCAGCCACAGCACGATCGTGCGGGCCGTGGGGTCCCGCGCATCCGGCTTGGCGTCGTGCACGCCGATCAGATGCTCACCGCCGATGGTGCTCCAGCGGCGCAGCACCACCAGATCGGCCGGACGCTGCTCCGCCGAGGTGCGAAAGCTGGCGTCGGGCGCGGCGTGGGCCGGGGCCGCGGCCGCCAGCAGCGCCGCCGCGGCCCATGGCCCAACAACCCGTTGGCGAAGGCTGGGGCGGTGGCTGGAGCGGAGCCAACCCATGGCTGACAGCAATCGCAATGCGCTTGCCAGCATGGGGCATATGGCCGCCTCGCCGATCCCCCTCGACCACCAGGCCACCACCCCCTGTGATCCGGCGGTGGTGGAGGCGATGGCGCCCTGGTGGAGCACCCTGGCGGCCAACCCCGCCAGCCGCTCCCACCGCCCCGGGCTGCAGGCCGCCGCCGCCGTGGCCCAGGCCCGGGAACGGATCGGCGCGGCCCTGGGGGTGGCCCCGGAGGCGGTGCTGTTCACCAGCGGCGCCACGGAGGCCAACAACCTGGCCCTCAAGGGGCTGGCGGAGGCGGAACTGGCGCGGGGCGGCGGCCGCCGCCACCTGGTAACCCTCACCACGGAGCACCGGGCGGTGCTGGATCCCCTGCGCTACCTGGCGCGCCACGGCTTTGAGCTCACCGAAGTGGCGGTGGGGCCCGACGGCCTGGTGGATCTGACGGCGTTGGAGGCGGCCCTCCGCCCCGACACGCTGCTGCTGAGCGTGATGACGGCAAACAACGAAATCGGCGTGCTGCAGCCCCTGGCGGCGATCGCACCCCTGTGCCGGCAGCGGGGCATCGCCCTGCACAGCGATGGGGCCCAGGCCATCGGCCACATCCCCCTGCAGCCGGCCGCGCTGGGGATCGACCTGCTGAGCCTCAGCGGCCACAAGGTCTACGGCCCCCCGGGCATCGGCGTGCTGGTGCGGCGCCCCGGGGTGGAGCTGGCGCCCCAGCTCCATGGCGGCGGCCAACAGGAGGGGCTGCGGGCCGGCAGCCTGCCGGTGCCGCTGATCGTGGGCCTGGCCACGGCGCTGGAGCTGGCCCTGGCGGACCTGGAGCCCCGGGCGGCGCGGCTGGGAAGCCTGCGGGATCGGCTCTGGAGCGGGCTTGAGGCCCTGGGTGGCGTTCAACGCAATGGGGCCGCCACACCGCGGCTGACCCACAACCTCAATGTGACCATCGCTGGGGTGGATGGGGCCGCGTTGCAGCGGCGGCTGCGGAGCGCCCTGGCGGTGAGCAGCGGCTCCGCCTGCAGTGGCGGTGCCCCCTCCCATGTGCTGCAGGCCCTGGGGCTGAGCCGCCAGCAGGCGGCCGCCTCGCTGCGCTTCGGGCTGGGGCGGCACACCAGCGAGGCCGACATCGACGCCGCCCTGCAGATCCTGCGGGAGGCCGTCACCGAGCTCCGCCAGCGCGGGCCCGCCGGGGCCTGATTATCACAAGCACAACAATTGCTGGGCAGCCCCGCAGGCCATCGCTAGCTTCCGGGCAATTGCTGTTTGACCATGGGACTGCCGACCCCAGGCACCAACAAATTGCAGGTGCTGCGGGCCATCGAGGAGGGCTGGCAGGCCTTCTGCCGCGCCCCCTGGCCATTCCTGTTGTTTGAAGTGCTGGTGCTGGTGGTGAGCGCCCCCTTCGCCGCCCTGCTGGCCGGTGGGGTGGTGCGGCTGAACAGCCCGGAGCCCGCCTTCGTGCATCCCATCGCCGCCGGCATCGGCCTGGTGGTGGGCCTGGTGGGCTACGTGGTCGTGACCCTCTGGGGCGCCGTGGGGCTCACCCGCGCCGCCTGGATCAGCCTCGATGGCCAGAAACCCAGCTTTGCCCAATTCACCCGCTGGGATCGCTGCGCCTCCGGCCGCCTGCTGGGCTCGGTGCTGTTGCTGTCGGTCCTGATTGGCCTGGTGGGGGTGGTGGCCACCCTGATCGGCACGGCCCTCGGCCAGGTGAACGCCGCCCTTGCAGCCCTGCCGGCGGTGGTGTTCGGCGTCTTCTACATCTGGCTGCTGGTGAGCCAGAAGTTTCTGCTGCAGCTCTCCCTGTTCGGCGTGAAGCGCCCCCTGGAAACCATCCAGGCGGGGGTGAGCGGCGTGAACCCCAGCTGGTGGGTGGTGCTGTGGCTGGCGATCGTGGAAGCCGTGGTGCACGCCGTGGCGGCCCTGTTCAGCTACGGCGGCCTGTTGGTGGTGCTGCCGGTGGTGATCTGCACCAGCACCGCCGCCTACCGCCAGCTGTTCGGCAGCCAGGACCACACGGGCATCCTCAAGGCCTGAGGCTCGCTTCAGCGCCGGCGCGCCAGGCGCCACTTGGCCGAACGGCTGCGGGGGTTGGCGGTTTGCTCCTCCTCCGCAGCCGTTTCCGGTTTGCGGGTCACCCGCTGCAGCCGTTCGTCGCTGACGAACGCGGTTTTGATGCGGCGGTCTTCCAGGGAGTGGAAGCTGATCACCCCGAACAGGCCGCCGCTGGCCAACCAATCGGGTGCGGCAGTGAGCAAGCGGTCGAGCACCCCCAGTTCATCGTTCACCGCAATGCGCAGGGCCTGAAAACTGCGGGTGGCCGGATGGATGCGCCCATGCCGTGCCTTGGGGGGGTAGCAGCCGGCGATCGCATAGGCCAGCTCGGCGGTGCCGCTGAAGGGCCCACGCTCCTGCAGCTGCTGCTTGATGCGCCGGGCGATGCGGCGCGACAGCCGCTCCTCGCCGTAGGCATAGATCAAATCCGCCAAGGCGGTTTCATCCAGCCGTTCCAACAGCTGGGCCGCGGTCTCCCCCACCTGGGGGTTCATGCGCATGTCCAGGGGGCCGTCGTGGCGGAAGCTGAAGCCCCGGGCCGCCACATCCAGCTGCGGGCTGCTGACCCCCAGGTCGGCGAGCACCGCCACGGCCGGCTCCGTGGGGCGGTAGTCGGCGAAGTTGGTGGCCACGATCTGCACCCGTTCCCCAAGGGGGGCCAGCCGCTCCGCCGCCGCGGCCCGGGCAGTGGGGTCCTGGTCGAGCCCCACCAGGCGCAGGGTGGGGTGGGCCTCCAGCAGCAGGGCGCTGTGGCCGCCGCCCCCCAGGGTGCAGTCGATCAGCAGGCCCCCATCCCGCTGGGCCAGGAGGGGGCTGAGCTCCGCCAGCCCGGCCAGCACCTGATCCGCCAGCACCGGCTGGTGGGCAAAGGCGTCGGGGGAAGGGGGCACGCGCAGCGCCAGAAACGGCCGTGCTTCCTTCCTAAGATCCCGCCAACGAGCCACCCCCACCCCTCGGCCCCATGACGCAGCTGGAGACGCGCACGGAGCCGATGGTGGTCAACTTCGGGCCCCATCACCCCTCGATGCACGGGGTGCTGAGGCTGGTGGTGACGCTCGACGGGGAAGACGTGGTGGATTGCGAGCCGGTGATCGGCTACCTGCACCGCGGCATGGAGAAGATCGCCGAAAACCGCACGAACGTGATGTTCGTGCCCTACGTGAGCCGCATGGACTATGCGGCCGGCATGTTCTACGAGGCGATCGTGGTGAACGCCCCGGAGCGGTTGGCGGACGTGCCGGTGCCCAAGCGCGCCAGCTACATC
>JBIKKZ010000109.1:0-5673 GCA_044360095.1 Vulcanococcus sp.
GGTGCTCTGGAGCATGGGCATGGAGCGGGCCGAGGAGCTCGAGCAGCTGGGGGAGCGGCTGGCCCTGCTGCAGCAACCGCGCCCCCCAAAAGGGGCCCAGGAGGCGCTGCGCTTCGGCTCGGTGCTGCTGGATCTGCTCAAGGCCAAGCCCGACCTCGACCTGCTGCCCCCCTGCCACCAGCAGGTGTTCCGCGGCGAGCAGGTGAACCTCGATGCCCTGCCGTTGCTGCGGCCGTGGCCAGGGGATGCCGGGCGGATCGTCACCCTCGGGCTGGTGATCACCAAGGACCCCGAAACCGGCACCCCCAACGTGGGCGTGTACAGGCTGCAGCAGCAGTCGATCAACACGATGACCGTGCACTGGTTGAGCGTGCGCGGCGGCGCCCGCCACCTGCGCAAGGCGGCCGAGCTGGGGCGGCCCCTGGAGATCGCCGTGGCCATCGGCGTGCACCCGCTGCTGGTGATGGCCGCCGCCACGCCGATCCCCGTGCAACTCAGCGAGTGGCTGTTCGCCGGGCTCTACGCCGGCGAAGGGGTGCGGCTGGCCAAGTGCAAAACCGTGAACCTGGAGGTGCCCAGCCACAGCGAGGTGGTGCTCGAGGGCACGATCACCCCAGGGGAGGTGCTGCCCGATGGCCCCTTCGGCGACCACATGGGCTTCTACGGCGGCGTGGAGGACTCGCCGGTGGTGCGCATCCAGTGCATCACCCAACGGCGCGATCCGATTTACTTCACCACCTTCAGCGGCCGCCCCCCGAAGGAGGACGCGATGCTGGCCATCGCCCTCAACCGTATCTACACGCCGATCCTGCGGCAGCAGATCCCGGAGATCGTGGATTTCTTCCTGCCGATGGAGGGGCTCAGCTACAAGCTGGCGGTGATCGCCATCGACAAGGCCTACCCCGGCCAGGCACGCCGCGCCGCCATGGCCTTCTGGAGCGCCCTGCCCCAGTTCACCTACACGAAGTTTGTGGTGGTGGTCGACAAGGCGATCAACATCCGTGATCCGCGCCAGGTGATCTGGGCCATCAGTGCCCTGGTGGATCCCCAGCGCGACCTGATGGTGGTGGAGAACACCCCCTTCGACAGCCTCGATTTCGCCAGCGAACAGCTGGGCCTGGGGGGCCGCCTGGCCATCGATGCCACCACCAAGGTGGGGCCGGAGCGCAACCACCCTTGGGGCGAACCGCTGGCGCGGCCGGCGGAGCTGGAGGCCCAGCTGGATGCACGCTGGGCCGAGCTGGGGCTGGCGGATGTGGGCCAAGCCGACCCGGATCCGGCCCTGTTCGGCTACGCCCTCGAGCAGGTGCTGCAGCGGCTGGCCGGCGGCCCGCGCCGCTGAGGCCGCCATGGCCCCCCTGCGCCGCAGCGCCGTGCAGGCCCTCCAGGCGCTGCTGCAGCTGGCCCAGGAACCGCAGCAGTGGCTGTCGGTAACCAGCGTGGCCGCCGCCCAGGGGCTGCCGGCGCCGATGCTGGAGCAGCTGCTGCTCGACCTGCGCCGCGCCGGGCTGGTGGAGGCCCGACGCGGACGGCAGGGGGGCTACCGCCTGGCACGCCCCGCGGCGGCGATTCGGGTGGCGGAGGTGTTGGAGGCGGTGGGGGCCCCGCTGGCCCTGCTCGAGCCCGAGCAGCCCAGCCCGCGGGCCGAGCAGTTGGTGCTGCGCAGCCTCAGCCGGCGGCTGCAGCAGGCCCTCGACCGGGAGTTGCAGGGGCTGAGCTTGCAGGAACTGGTGTTCGACCTGCGCAGCTGGCAGGAGAGCCTCAGCAACGACGGCGGCGTGATGCTGGGCTAGCGGGCCAACGCGTCCCGTTGCAGGTAAACGCGGATCAGCTTTTCGTCCATCAGGCCGCTGCGGGCCAGCGGGGCCTCGTTGCAGCGCTCAAACAACTGCAGCAGCGTGGCGGCCGCAAAGCCGTGGCCCCGCGCCGCGGCGATGGCCGCCACCTCATCGGCGGTGCATACCTCATTGAGCTGCCCGCGCAGCTCGGGATCCGCCTGGATTTGCCCCAGAAAGGCAAACAAGGTGGCGAGTTCGTCGGGGGAGGCGAGGACCATGGCCGCGGGGCAGCTGCCCACGGTCTAGCGGGGAAAGGGCCGGCGGGCCAATGCCTACGCTCGCAACCATTGCCCTCGCAGCCCCATGCCCCTCGCCCTGGGAACCACCGCCGGCCGCAGCCTTCGGGGCCGGGTGCGGGTGCCGGGCGACAAATCGATCTCCCACCGGGCGCTGCTGTTTGGGGCCATCGCCGAGGGGGTCACCCGCATTGAGGGCCTGCTGCCGGCGGAGGATCCGCTCAGCACCGCCGCCTGCCTGCGGGCCATGGGGGTGGAGGTGTCGCCGATCGAAGCGGGCCAGCCGGTGCTGGTGCACGGGGTGGGGCTCGACGGCTTCCAGGAGCCCAGCTCGATCCTCGATTGCGGCAACTCCGGCACCACCATGCGCCTGATGCTGGGGCTGCTGGCGGGCCGCCGCGATCGCCATTTCGTGCTCACCGGTGACGACTCCCTGCGCCGCCGACCCATGAAACGGGTGGGCGGGCCGCTGGCGGAGATGGGCGCCACCATCGCCGGCCGCCAGGGGGGCAACCTGGCGCCGCTGGCGATCCAGGGCCAGGGCCTGCGGGGCGCCGTGATCCGCACCCCCGTGGCCAGCGCCCAGGTGAAGAGCGCCCTGCTGCTGGCGGCCCTCACCGCCGAAGGTCCCACCACCGTGATCGAACCGGTGCAGAGCCGCGACCACAGCGAGCGCATGCTGCGGGCCTTCGGCGCCAGCCTCAGCGTGGGCGGCAACGGCAACACGGAGGTGAGCGTGACCCCCGGCAGCCGCCTGCGGGGCCAGGAGGTGGTTGTGCCCGGCGACATCAGCTCCGCAGCCTTCTGGCTGGTGGCCGGCGCCATCACCCCCGGGGCCGACCTCACCGTGGACAACGTGGGGCTCAACCCCAGCCGCACGGGCATCCTCGATGTGCTGACGCAGATGGGCGCCCGCATCGAGGTGCTCAACGCCCGTGATGTGGCCGGAGAACCGGTGGGCGACCTGCGGGTGACCCACGGGCCCCTGCAGGCGTTCAGCATCGACGCCGAGCTGATACCCCGGCTGGTGGATGAGATCCCCGTGCTGGCGGTGGCCGCCTGCTGCGCCGACGGGGTGAGCCGCGTCAGCGGCGCCGAGGAGCTGCGGGTGAAGGAAACCGATCGGTTGGCGGTGATGGCCCGCCAGCTGGGGGCCATGGGGGCTCAGATCGAGGAATTCAGCGATGGCATGGCCATCGAGGGGGGCGTGCAGCTGCACGGCGCCGCAGTGGACAGCGAAACCGACCACCGGGTGGCCATGAGCCTGGCGGTGGCGGCCCAGATCGCCAGCGGCGCCACGGCCCTGGAGCGGCCCGAGGCGGCGGCCGTGTCGTATCCCGGCTTCTGGGACGACCTGGAGCGGCTGCAGGCCTGAGGCCAAAGCGAAACATCAGCCTGCAACGCCACATCGTCCACCGGCGCGCGGACCAAGCTGGGGACGATGGACTCAGACCGGTTAATCAGGGGTGTCGACTGAAGGGGGCCTGCTGCCGTTCCGCACCGAAGACGGCAGCTTCAGCCTGTTCAGTCCGGCGGTGGGGGAGGGGTTCCACAGCGGCCGCGGTGCCCTGGCGGAGGCGCGCAGCAAGTTTGTGGCCCCCGCAGCCCTGGAGCGCTGGGCCCGAGGCCAACGGCTGCGGGTGGTGGATGTGGCCATGGGCACCGGCAGCAACAGCGCCGCCCTGCTGGAGGCCGTGGACGCGGCGGGGCTGGAGCTCGACTGGTGGGGCCTGGAGCTTGACCGCACACCGCTGCGCCTGGCCCTGGCGGATGCGGGGTATCGGGCCCAATGGCAACCGGCGGCGCTGGGGCGCCTGCAGGCGCTGTGCGCTGGCCCACAGATGCTCTGGGGCGATGCGCGACAGCGGTTGCCGGAGCTGATCAAGGCCCGGCGGGGCCAGGTGGATCTGGTGCTGATGGATCCGTTCTCCCCGAGCCGCTGCCCGGAGCTGTGGAGCGTGGAGTTTCTGGCGGGGCTGGCGGCCCTGCTGGCCCCCCGGGGGCGGCTGATCACCTACTGCAGTGCGGCTGCCGTGCGCCAGGGGTTGCTGCTGGCGGGTCTGGAGTTGGCCGCCATCGCCGCCCCCTCGGGGCTGCGGATGCAACGCAGCGATTGGAGCGGCGGCACCGCCGCCAGCCCTGGGCCACTCACGGGCGATTCACGGCTGCGGCCCCTGGGGCCGATGGAGCTGGAGCACCTGCACACCAGCGCCGCCGAGCCCTACCGCGACCCCAGCGGCCAGGGCACCCGCACGGCGATCCTGCAGGAGCGTCAACGGCGCCAGCGGCAGCAGCTGGACGCCGGCGCGGTGGAGTCCACCGGCAGCTGGAGATGCCGCTGGGGGCTGGAGAACAGCGCCGGGAACCCCCAGTAGATTCCGCCCCAGTTGCCCGTCCCCGCCGATGCTCGCCGTTGCCGTGTTGGCCGCCGGGAGGGGCACCCGCATGAAGAGTGCGCTGCCCAAGGTGCTGCAGCCCCTGGCGGGCGCCACCCTGGTGGAGCGGGTGCTGGCCAGCTGCCGGGGCCTCCAGCCCCAACGGCAGGTGCTGATCGTGGGGCACCAGGCGGAGCGGGTGGAGCAGTCGCTGGCGGGGGCCGGAGGCGGCTGCCCCCTGGAGTTTGTGCTGCAGCAGCCGCAGAACGGCACGGGCCATGCGGTGCAGCAGCTGCTGGAGCCCCTGGCGGGGTTTGAGGGGGAGCTGTTGGTGCTCAACGGCGATGTGCCCTTGCTGCGCGAGCAGACCATCACCGAGCTGCTGGAGACCCATCGAAGCAGCGGCGCCGCCGTGACCCTGCTCACCGCCCGCCTGGCGGACCCCACCGGCTACGGCCGCGTGTTCGCCGATGGCAGCGGCGCCGTGTCGGCGATCGTGGAGCACCGCGACTGCAGCGAGGCGCAGCGCACCAACAACCTGATCAACGCCGGCATCTATTGCTTCAACTGGCAGCGGCTGGCGGCGGTGCTGCCAGAGCTCCGCACCGACAACGACCAGGGGGAGCTCTACCTCACCGACACGGTGGCGATGCTCAGCCCAGCCATGCACCTGGAGGTGGCCGATGCCGATGAGATCAACGGCATCAACGACCGGCTGCAGCTGGCCCAGTGCGAGGCGGTGATCCAGGAGCGGCTGCGGCGCCATTGGATGGCCGAGGGGGTGACCTTCGTGGATCCAGGCAGCTGCACCCTGAGCGACGGCACCCGCTTTGGCCGGGACGTGGTGGTGGAGCCCCAGTGCCACTTCCGCGGGACGGTGGAGATCGGCGACGGCTGCCGCATCGGCCCCGGCAGCCTGGTGGAGAACGCCCGCCTCGGCGAGCGGGTGGAGGTGCTCTATTCGGTGGTGCGCGATGCGGTGGTGGCGGCCGACTGCGCCATTGGCCCCTACGCCCAGCTGCGCCCCGGTGCCGAACTGGCCCAGGGCTGCCGCGTCGGCAACTTCGTGGAGATCAAGAAAGCCCGCATCGGGGCCGGCAGCAAGGTGAACCACCTCAGCTACATCGGCGACGCCGAGCTGGGGGAGAACGTCAACGTGGGGGCCGGCACGATCACCGCCAACTACGACGGCGTCAACAAACACCGCACCGTGATCGGCGCCGG
>JBIKKZ010000110.1:0-5670 GCA_044360095.1 Vulcanococcus sp.
CTCGGCACCCAGTTGCGCACCAAGTTCAAGCCCCGCATCGAGGACTACAAGATCTATCGGATCTTCCCCGGTGGCGACACCGAGTTCCTGCACCCCAAAGACGGCGTGTTCCCCGAGAAGGTGAACGAGGGGCGCCAGATGGTGGGCCACAACGCCCGCCGCATCGGTCAGAACGGCAACCCCTCCTCGATCAAGTTCACCGGCAAGAACACCTTCGACGCCTGAATTCCGGCCTCGGTTCAGCCAACCTCTATAAAGGCGGGGCCAGGCGCCCCGTTTTTTGTGCCCGCCTGCCGCTGTGATGCCATCCCCTGATCGCGCCACTGTTTTGGCTCAGGCTGAGGCGGGCTCCAGCTTCATCCCCATCTGGCGCACCTGGCCGGCCGACTTGGAAACCCCGCTGACCACCTGGTTGAAGGTGGGGGCCGGCAGCCGGCACGGCGTGCTGTTGGAGTCGGTGGAGGGGGGCGAGCGCATCGGCCGCTGGAGCTTTGTGGTGAGCGATCCGCTCTGGACCCTCACCGTGCGTGGCGATGGCGCCGAGCGCTGCGGGCGCGATGGCCGCCACCAGGCCCTGCGGGGCAACCCCTTCGATCTGCTGCGCCAGGCCCTGGCCCCCTACAGCGCACCGGCCATCCCCGGGTTGCCCCCCCTCGGCCAGTTGTTTGGCTTCTGGGGCTATGAGCTGATCCGCTGGATTGAGCCCAGCGTGCCGGTGCACCCCACCGACCCCAACGGCCCACCCGATGGCTGCTGGATGCTGGCCGACAGCCTGCTCGCCTTCGACCAGGTGAAGCGGCAGATCACCGCCGTGGCCTACGTGGACCTCGCCCAGGGTGAGCGCACCGAGGCGGCGGTGGAGCGGGCCTATGGGCAGGCGGTGGCGCGGCTCGATCAGCTCGAGCAGCGCATGCACCAGCCGCTGCCTTCGGGGGTGGCACCGCTGGATTGGCGCGATGACCCCGGCCTGGAGCTGTCCACCCGCAGCAACCGCAGCCGCGAGGAGTTTGAGGCGGCGGTGCTCACCGCCAAGGAGCACATCGCCGCTGGAGACGTGTTCCAGCTGGTGATCAGCCAGCGGCTGGAAACGGAGGTGCAGCGTGAGCCCTTTGAGCTCTACCGCAGCCTGCGGATGGTGAACCCATCCCCTTACATGGCCTTCTTCAACTTCGGCGGCTGGCACCTGATCGGCTCCAGCCCGGAGGTGATGGTGAAGGCTGAGCCCCTGGCCGACGGCAGCGGCCGCGTGAAGGCGTCGCTGCGGCCGATCGCCGGCACCCGCCACCGCGGCGCCGATGCCGCTGAAGATGAAGCCCTGGCTGCGGATCTGCTGGCGGATCCCAAGGAGCGGGCCGAGCACGTGATGCTGGTGGACCTCGGCCGCAACGACCTGGGCCGGGTGTGCGTGCCCGGCAGCGTGCGGGTGAGCGAGCTGATGATGATCGAGCGCTATTCCCACGTGATGCACATCGTGAGCGAGGTGGAGGGGGTGCTCGACCCCCACCGGGATGTGTGGGATTTGCTGATGGCATCCTTCCCCGCCGGCACCGTCAGCGGTGCCCCCAAGATCCGCGCCATGCAGCTGATCCATGCCCTCGAGCCGGATGCCCGCGGCCCCTACTCCGGCGTGTATGGCGCCATGGACCTCAGCGGTGCCCTCAACACCGCCATCACCATCCGCACCATGGTGGTGCTGCCGGCGGCCGGTGGCGGCTGGCGCGTGCAGGTGCAGGCCGGTGCCGGCCTGGTGGCCGATTCGGTGCCCGCCTCCGAATTCCAGGAAACCCTCAACAAGGCCCGCGGCATGCTCAAGGCCCTGGCCTGTCTGGCATGAGCGCGATGCCATCCACGGCTCCGCCGTTGCTGCTGAAGGGCTTTGAGGTGGAGCTCTACACCGGCCGGCCCGACGCCACGGTGGTGGGCTGCTCCGCTGAGGCGGCTGCGGCCCTGAGCGGCTTCGTGACCGAACCCGATTGCCGCAACCTCGAATACATCACCCCGCCGGATGCCAGCTACGGGCGGCAGCTGGAGCTGCTGCTGGAGCCCCGGCGCCGGCTGCGGCCCTGGCTGGCCGAGCGCGGCCTCACCCTGCTGCCGGGCAGCACCCTGAGCACCGGCGACAGCCACCGCTTCGAGCGCTCCGATCCCACCAACCCCTACCACGGCTACATCGAGGCCACCTACGGCACCCGGGTGGTGACCGCCAGCGTGCACATCAACCTGGGCCTCACCGACATGGAGGCCCTGTTTGCCGCCTGCCGGCTGATCCGCTGTGAGGCGGCCCTGCTGCTGGCCCTCAGCGCCAGCTCCCCCTTCCTGGATGGCCGCAGCACCGGTGCCCACTCCCAGCGTTGGTTGCAGTTCCCGCTCACCCCGCCCCAGGTTCCCCTGTTTGAGGGCCACGGCCACTACATCGCCTGGATGGAGCAGCAGCTGCAGCTGGGTCACATGCAGAACGTGCGCCACCTGTGGACCTCCGTGCGCCCCAACGGCGACAACCGGCCCCACGACCTCAACCGCCTGGAGATCCGCATCTGCGATCTGATCGCCGACCCGCTGGTGCTGTTGGCGGTCACCGCCTTCGCTGAGCTGCGGATCCAGCAGCTGCTGCTCGATCCGCAGCGCCATGATCCCCTGCGGGCCAGCCGCCTGGATGCCCAGGCCCTGGCGGAGCTGGCCGATGCCAACGACCGCGCCGCCGCCCGCAGCAGCCTGGAGGCCCCCCTGCGCCATTGGCGCAGCGGCGGCACCATCACCGCCCGCGCCTGGATGGCCGAGGCGCTTGCGGAGCTGGCTCCCCTGGCCCAGGCCTGCGGTCTGGGGCCCTGGCTGGCTCCCCTCCAGGGCGTGCTGGAGCAGGGCAACCAGGCGATGCAATGGCTGGCGGCCCACCGCGCCGGCACCGCCGTGGCCCCCTTGATTGCGGCCTCGGCGGCCGCCATGGCCCAGCGCGATGACCAGCTGAATGCGGAGTTGGCGACAGAACGGTTGCGCCCTTTGGGATGATCATGGATCGCTCCGCCGCCATCTCCGCCTCCATGGGGCTCACCCTCGCCGCCACAGATGCGATCGGCGCGCCGGCCGCAGCGGCCCCTGCGGAGGGCAGCCGCCCGCGGTTGCTGGCCGAACGGTTGGAGCTGGTGGAGGACCTCTGGCAGACGGTGCTGCGCAGCGAGTGCCCGCCCCAGCAGGCCGAGCGCCTGCTGCGCATGAAGGAGATCAGCGGCGCCATCGATGGCGGTGCCCCCGACGCCGGCTCCGGGGCGGCCACCGATGAGATTGTGCAGCTGATCCGCGAGATGGATCTGGCCGAGGGCATCGCCGCGGCGCGGGCCTTCTCGCTCTATTTCCAGCTGGTCAACATCCTTGAGCAGCACATCGAGGAGGACAGCTACCTCGCCAGCCTCAAGGCTCACCACCCGGAGCACCTGAGCGACCCCTTCCTGCCGCCACTGGCGGTGCAGACCGAACCGGCCACCTTCCGTGAGCTGTTCGCCCGCTTGCGGGGCCTGGGGGTGCCGCCGGCCCACATCGAGCACCTGCTGCAGGAGCTGGAGATTCGCCTGGTGTTCACGGCCCACCCCACGGAGATCGTGCGCCACACCATCCGCCACAAGCAGCGGCGGGTGGCTTCGCTGATTCAGAAGCTGCAGCACAGCCAGCTGCTCAACCTCGACGATCGCCAGAGCCTGCGCCAGCAGCTGGAGGAGGAGGTGCGGCTGTGGTGGCGCACCGATGAGCTGCACCAGTTCAAGCCCTCGGTGCTGGATGAGGTGGATTACGCCCTCCACTACTTCCAGCAGGTGCTGTTCGGTGCCATGCCGCAGCTGCGGCAGCGGATCCGCACCGCCCTCAACGCCAGCTACCCGGATGTGACGCCCCCGGGAGATGCCTTCTGCAGCTTCGGCTCCTGGGTGGGCTCCGACCGCGACGGCAACCCCTCGGTGACGCCCGAGATCACCTGGCGCACCGCCTGTTTCCAGCGTCAGCTGATGCTGGAGCGCTACATGGCGGCGGTGGGCGACCTGCGCGACCAGCTCAGCATCTCCATGCAGTGGAGCCAGGTGAGCGCCCCGCTGCTGGAATCCCTGGAGATGGACCGGCTGCGCTTTCCCGAGATCTATGAGGAGCGGGCGGCCCGCTACCGGCTGGAGCCCTACCGCCTCAAGCTCAGCTACGTGCTGGAGCGCCTGCGCCTCACCCATGCGCGCAACCAGCAACTGGCCAGCGCCGGCTGGGAAACCCCCTCCGACACCCGCCCGGCCCTGCCGGACTTCGGCCAGGGCGCCCTGGCGCCGGCCCCCGCCCCCGAGCTGCACTACGCCGCGGTGACGGAGTTCCGCAACGATCTCGAGCTGATCAACGACAGCCTCTCCGGCACGGGCCTGAGCTGTGAGCCCCTGGACAACCTGATCGCCCAGGTGCACACCTTTGCCTTCTGTTTGGCCAGCCTCGACATCCGCCAGGAGAGCACCCGCCACAGCGATGCCCTCGATGAGCTCAGCCGCTACCTGCAGCTGCCGGTGCCCTACGCCGAGATGGGGGAGCCCCAGCGGGTGGAGTGGTTGCTCACCGAACTGCAGACCCGCCGCCCCCTGATTCCCCCCTCGGTGCAGTGGAGCCCGGCCACCGCTGAAACCTTTGATGTGCTGCGGGTGGTGCAGCGGCTGCAGCAGGAGTTCGGCAGCCGCATCTGCCGCACCTATGTGATCTCCATGAGTCACACGGTGTCAGACCTGCTGGAGGTGTTGCTGCTGGCCAAGGAGGCCGGCCTGGTCGACCCCATGGCTCAACGCTCCAGCCTGCTGGTGGTGCCGCTGTTTGAAACGGTGGAAGACCTCAAGGCCGCCCCGGCGGTGATGGAGCGGCTGTTCTGCGAGCCCTTCTACCGCCAGCTGATCGCCAGCATCAGCCCCACGGGCAAGCCCCTGCAGGAGTTGATGCTCGGCTACTCCGACAGCAACAAAGATTCCGGCTTCCTCTCCAGCAATTGGGAGATCCACCGGGCCCAGATCGCCCTGCAACAACTGGCCAGTGCCCACGACGTGGCCCTGCGCATCTTCCACGGCCGCGGCGGTTCGGTGGGCCGTGGCGGTGGCCCCGCCTACCAGGCGATCCTGGCTCAGCCCAGCGGCACCCTCAACGGCCGCATCAAGATCACCGAGCAGGGGGAGGTGCTGGCCTCGAAATACTCCCTGCCCGAGCTGGCCCTCTACAACCTGGAAACCGTGACCACCGCGGTGATCCAGAACAGCCTGGTGACCAGCCATGTGGATGACACCCCCAGCTGGAACGAGCTGATGGCCCGCCTGGCGGCCCGCTCCCGCAGCCACTACCGGGCCCTGGTGCACGACAACCCCGACCTGGTGGCTTTCTTCCAGCAGGTGACGCCGATCGAGGAGATCAGCAAGCTGCAGATCTCCAGCCGGCCGGCCCGCCGCAAAAGCGGCGCCAAGGACCTCTCCAGCCTGCGGGCCATCCCCTGGGTGTTCGGCTGGACCCAGAGCCGTTTCCTGCTGCCCAGCTGGTTCGGTGTGGGGGCCGCCCTGCAGGAGGAGCTGGACAGCGACCCCGGCCAGCTGGAGCTGTTCCAGCAGCTCTACCAGCGCTGGCCCTTCTTCCGGATGTTGATTTCCAAGGTGGAGATGACCCTCTCCAAGGTAGACCTCG
>JBIKKZ010000111.1:0-5669 GCA_044360095.1 Vulcanococcus sp.
TGAGCTGCTTGGTCTTGCAAACGTTGATCTCCAGGTCCTGGGGCCGGTTGTTCTCGCCGATGATCATGCCCTTGTACACCTTGGTGCCCGGGGTGATGAAGAACTGGCCGCGGTCCTCGGCGTTCTTGAGCGCGTAGAAGGTGGCGGTGCCTTCCTCGAAGGCGATCAGCACACCGTTGCGGCGGGCGTCAAAGTCGCCCTGCATCTTGCGGTAGTCGAGGAACGAGTGGCTCATGATCCCCTCCCCCCGCGTGGCGCGGATGAACTCACCCCGGAAGCCGATCAGGCCTCGGGAGGGCACCACGAACTCCAGCTGGGTGCGGCCGTCGTTGGTGTTCTCCATGTTCTGCATCTCGGCCTTGCGGATGCCGAGTTTCTCGATGCAGGCCCCCACGGATTCCTCAGGCACATCCAGCACCAGGGTCTCGAACGGCTCGGAGGGGGAACCATCAATGGTGCGGAAGATCACCTGGGGCTGCGACACCTGGAACTCGTAGCCCTCGCGGCGCATGGTTTCGATCAAGATCCCGAGATGGAGCTCACCACGGCCACTCACGGCCCAGCGATCCGGTGAATCGGTGTCCTCCACCCGCAGGGCCACGTTGGTGAGCAGCTCCTTCTGCAGGCGATCGCGCACCTGGCGGCTGGTGACGAACTTGCCCTCCTTGCCGGCGAAGGGCGAATCGTTGACGACGAAGGTCATCTGAAGGGTGGGCTCGTCCACTTTGATCAGCGGCAACGCCTCCGGGTTGTCGGGGCAGGCGATGGTTTCGCCGATGTTCACCTCATCGAAACCGGCCACGGCCACCAGGTCACCGGCGCGGGCCTCCTCCACCTCGACCCGCTGCAGGCCCTGGAAGCCCAGCAGCTTGCTGATGCGGCCGCGCTTCACACTGCCGTCGTCCCGCAACAGGGCCACCGGCTGGTTGGCGCGGATGGTGCCGTTGTGGATGCGGCCGATCATGATCCGGCCGAGGAAATCGCTGTAATCGAGGGTGGTCACCTGCAGCTGCAGGGGCTTCTCGGGATCACCCACCGGCGGCGGAACGTGGCGCAGGATTGCGTCAAACAGCGGCCGCATGTTGTCGCTGTCGGTTTTCATGTCCGGCTTGGCGTAGCCGCCCATGCCGCTGCCGAACAGGTAGGGGAAGTCGCACTGGTCGTCGTCGGCCCCCAGCTCCAGGAACAGGTCGAGCACTTTGTCGACGGCCTGCTCGGGATCGACACGGGCACGGTCGATCTTGTTGACAAAGACAATCGGACGCAGGCCCTTCTCGAGGGCTTTTTTGAGCACAAAACGCGTCTGGGGCATTGGGCCCTCGTTGGCGTCCACGATCAGCAGGCAACCATCCACCATGCCGAGCACCCGCTCCACCTCACCACCGAAATCGGCGTGACCGGGGGTGTCGACGATGTTGATGCGGATGCCGTCGTAATCGACGGCGGTGTTTTTGGACAGGATCGTGATGCCACGCTCCCGCTCCAAATCGTTGGAATCCATCACGCAGGTGGGCACCGCTTCGTTGTCGCGGAAGATGCCCGATTGCGCCAGCAGGGCGTCCACCAGGGTGGTTTTGCCATGGTCAACGTGGGCAATGATCGCGATGTTGCGGATCGGTGTGCCCGGGTGCTGGCCGCTCATGGGGGGGAAACGAAGAACTGGGAAAGGGCGGAATCAACGGCGGATTCCCTGCAGCGGGGTGACATCAGTGGATCTCCCGGACAGCCATCACCCGAGCGGTGATCAGCAACTGGCGGCACGATGGAGCCGGCAGACAAACGTGTGTATCGGGAAGGGATCAACACTTGGGGGCCAAGTGGGATCCGGGGTGTTCACTGCGTGCGGTGTGTTCACTGCCTGCGGACTCGGTGCGCTGCAGGGACGGCCCTTGGCCGCATGCAGTTCAAGGCCGGAGCCGATGTTCCAACGGTGCGTAGGTGGATGCTATCGCAGGGCCTTTCAGGGGCTCAGCGGCGCTCGAGCAATGTGCCGCGCGTCACACCGAGGCGGCTGTCGAGCTGCTCCCGCTGCCACACCTCACGGCCGCTGATGGTGCCGGCCAGGGCCTGCCCGTAGAGCTGCACCCGGCGGCGAACATCGGCAGGCGAATCGTGAAGCAGTTCGATGCGCAGGTGACGCACACCAGCGGCCAGCAGGGCGGGCAGGGCCTCCGCTGCGGTCTGAGCGCGGCCATTGAACAGGGTGTTTCGGCAGCCAAGGTCGGCCCGCAGGGGGTGGTCCACACCGCTGCGATCCCGCAACACCACCGTGTGCTGTTCGCAGGGGCGGCCGCAGTCGGTGTGGTCGTGGCCATCGGAGAGGAACGCACAGAACAGGCAGTGCTCCATGTGGAACAGCGGCATGTGCTGGTGCAGGGTGATCTCGAGGCTGCCGGGGGCGCAGCCGGCCACCAGATCCAGCAGTTGATCCAGGGCCAGGTCGTAGCTGGCGGTGAGCCGCTGCAGGCCCCAGCGGGCCATCAACCAATGGGCCGTGAGCGGGTTGGCGACATTGAGGGAGAAGTCGCCCTGGCAGGGGGCCACAGGGGTGAGACGCTCGAGCTGGTCGGCGTTGCGCACCAGATAGCCGTCGGCGGAGGCCCGCAGCAGCGGCTCCAGGGTCCAGGCCTCATCCGGCCGGGTGATGCGCGGCCCCGCCAGCCAGAGGCCACCGGGCCACCGCCCCCGACCCATGGCCACGGCCTGGCGCAGCTGGGCGGGGTGCTCCAGATCAGCAATCACCCGGTGCACCGGCTGATCCCGCAGGGCCTCCAGCTGCTCCAGGCTTCGGGCCAACACGGTGAGCTGCGGGGCTCCATCGGGGACGGGGCCCTCGTGGTTGCGGGCCTGCAGCAGCAACCGCTGCAGCACATCTTCGGCCTGCGCGGAGCCGTGGGGATACGGAGCCGTGGGGTGGTGGACAGCGGACTGCTCCAGGGCTGTGGCCAATTGATCCACCACGGACCTGCGCAGGGCGTTGAGCTGCGCCACCGGCAAAAACAGGGCGCCCTCGATCCGGCACTCCAGCTGGTTCAGATGCCAGGGGGTGCCACCGAGCCGGCCCAGCTGCTGCCGCAGCCGATCACCATCCAGCCCTGGGCCCTGGGCCGCTTGCAACGGCAGATCCGAGCTCGCGGACCAGGGGCCTGCCATCAGGCCATCGGCATCGATCACCTCCAACACGAGCGGGGCACCAACACGGCCGCTCACGCGCAGGCTCAGGGGGCGGCTCTGCTCCGGGGTGCTGCCCTCCGCCAGGCGCTGCAGGCGGTTTTCCAGCTGGGGGTCGCTGCTTAGCCAACAGGGGCAGCCAGGGGCGAGGCCCCGCAGGTCGATGCGGCCCGGCCCCAGGGTCACGGCCAGGCAGTCCCCGGCACGGGGCTCCACCCGCATCAGGCGCCCGCCCACCTCCTCAGGGGGTTCGAGGGCTCCGGCGCCAGGGCACTCCAGCACCACCCCATCGCCGGGTTTGAGCGGCTGATCGGTGCGCAGCAGCAGCACACCGTTGGGCTCAAGCCGTTGCAGCTGGCCCACCAGCGGACCGCGCTTTTTGCTCCAGCGGCCGTGCACCAGGCGCCGGTGGTTGACGCCTTCCAGCCATCCGGTGCCCAGGCCGCGGGAAAAACTCAGCTCCAGCTGGCGGCGCAGCACGGCACGCTCAGGCTCCGCCACCGCCTCGCCGCCGGAGGTGAGGGCATCCAGACCCCTGCGGTAGGCCTGGGTGACCGCCGCCACGTAGGAGGCATCCTTGAGGCGGCCTTCGATCTTCAGGCTGGCCACGCCCGCTTGCCGCAGTTGGGGCAGCAGTTCCCAGGCGGCCAGGTCCTGCGGCGAGAGCAGGTAACGCTGGTCGTGGAGGTCGCGGGGGGCACCATCCACCACCAACTGATAGGGCAAGCGGCAGGCCTGGGCGCATTCACCACGGTTGGCGCTGCGTTGGCCGAGGGCTTCGCTGGTGAGGCATTGGCCGGAATAGGCCACGCAAAGCGCTCCATGAACAAACACCTCCAGGGGCATGGCCAGGCCGCGCTGCTGCAACTGGCGCTGCAGGCGCTGGAGATCCTGCAGGCTGAGTTCACGGGCCAGCACCACCCGCACGGCACCCAGGTCAGCGGCCATGGCCACGCCGGCGGCGCTGGTGATCGACATCTGCGTCGAGCCGTGCACCGCCAGGGAGGGGGTGAGCTGGGCCGCGAGCACCGCTAGGCCGATGTCCTGCACGATCACCGCATCCACCCCGGCAGCGGACGCCTCCAGCAACAGCTCCGCCGCCTCGCTGAGCTCATGGCTGAACACCAGCACATTGACGGTGAGGAACCCCCGCACCCCGCGGCGGTGCAACCAGGCCATCACCTCCGGCAAATCAGCCCGTTGGAAGTTCTCCGCCCGCAGGCGGGCGTTGAAGCGGTCCACACCGAAGTACACGGCATCGGCGCCGTTGGCCACCGCCGCCCGCAGCGACTGCCAGCAGCCCGCCGGGGCCAGCAGTTCAGGCAGGGGAGGCATCAGCGCTGCAACCGCTGGGAGGGTTCGAACACCTTGAGTGCTTCGGCCGACCCCTCAAAGCGCCAGTGCCACGGCTCATAGCTCACCCCCTGGCGGTTCGACTGCGGGAAGGACAGGTGGAAATGGAAGCGGTTGGCATTGGTTTGCAACCAGCGGAACGCCTCCGTGCCATCGAAGCTGGTGGAGAGGTCGGTGGCGGGAGCCCGCCCATCCCCCAGGTCCACCGCATAGCCGGTGCTGTGCTCGGAGAACCCTGGCGGCGCACTCACCTGGGCCCGCTCCAGGGAGCTCTGGTTGCGCTCCGATTTCACATCAAAAAAGATCTGCTTCTGCAGGGCGATTGAGCGGAACGCACTCAGCACCCGGATGTCGATGCCCTCGGCGGCGGCGGCGGCCCGCATTGCCTCAAGCGCTGGAGCTGCATCACGGTGCAACTGAAGCCCGGGCGCAATGGCCACCAAATCGCTGTTGGGGGCTTCTCCGTAGGGGAAGTGGCCGAGCAGGCGACCATCGATGCTGAGGCGGGCCTTGAGGCCCTGCAGCGGCGGTGGCGCCAGCAGACGGCGCAACGGTTGGGGCATCAGCAACGCTGCCCCAGCCGCCACCAGCACCACCCCACCAGCGCCGAACAGCGCATTGCGCCAACTGAAGCGCCGCTGCAGGGCCTTCGGCACCGTGCGCCGGGCCAAGGGAATGTCGTGGGGCCCGGGGGAGTCGAGCGCCCCCAGGCAGTTGACAGGGCGGGGGGCCTGCGACGGCGACTTGGAGACCCCTCCGGCGCTGGGCAAGCCTGTTCTCCCGGGCTTCAGGGCTGCGGCGATGCTAACGGCGAGCCCCGGCTACGCCAGCAGGGGCCCGCTCAGCGGTGTTAGCTTCGGCCCAACAACCGTTTGGTGGAGCGGGTTTCAAGATGTTGCGAGTCGCGGTGGTGGGCGGTGGGCCGAGCGGCTCCTGTGCTGCTGAAGTGCTGGCCAAGGCCGGCATCGAAACCTGGATCTTCGAGCGCAAGCTCGATAACGCCAAACCCTGTGGCGGCGCCATACCCCTGTGCATGGTGGCCGAATTCGACCTGCCGGAATCGATCATCGACCGCAAGGTCCGCAACATGAAGATGATCTCCCCCTCCAACCGGGAGGTGGACATCAATCTGGAGAACGACAATG
>JBIKKZ010000112.1:0-5618 GCA_044360095.1 Vulcanococcus sp.
CGGGCACCGAGGCGATCCGCAGCCCGCTGGTGGCGGAGCTGCGGGCGGCGCGGGGTTTGCTGGCCTGCAGCATGCAGCGCGGGGCGGTGCGGCAGCTGCCGGCGCTCACGGCCCAGCTGGCGGTGCCGAGCCTGTGGGTGGTGGGCAGCCGCGACACGGTGATGGAGCCGCGCTATGTGCGTCACCTGGCGGGCTACAGCCCCGACCACCAGGTGGAGCTGCTGGAGGGGGAGGGGCACCTGCCGATGCGCACAGCGCCGGAGCGGTTGGCGCAGCTGATCAGCGCCTGGCTCGAGGCTCAGAGCGTGGCCAGCCCGCGCTCCTGGAGTTCGGCCAGCTGCGCGTAAAGGCCGCCGGCCGCCCGCAGGGCGGTGTGGCTGCCCTGCTCGATCAAGCGGCCGCGCTTCAGCACCAGGATGCGGTCGGCCGCCTCCACCGTGGCCAGCCGGTGGGCGATCACGATGGCGGTGCGGCCGCTGAGCAGCCGATCGAGGTCGCGCTGGAGGGTGGCCTCGGTGGAGGGGTCGAGGAAGGCGGTGGCCTCATCCATCACCAGCACCGATGGGTTACGGATCGCCACCCGCGCCACCGCCAGCAGTTGGCGCTCACCGGAAGAGAGGTTGCCGCCCCGCTCCCGCAGCGGCGTGGCTAGGCCCTGGGGTAGGCGCTGCAGCAGCGGCTCGAGGCCCAGCTCATCGCAAAGGCGCTGCAACGCGCCATCGCTGATGCGGGCATCGAGGCGCAGGTTGTCGGCCACATTGCCGCTAAACAAAAACGTGTCTTGGAGCACCACCCCCAGCCGCTGCCGCAGGGTGGGGATCGGCAGCTCACGGATGTCGATGCCATCCAGCAGGATGCGGCCCCGCTGTGGTTCGTAGAGGCGGCAGAGCAGCCGAATCACCGTGCTCTTGCCGGAGCCGGTGGGGCCCACCAGGGCCACGTGCTCACCGGGGCCGATGCGGAAGGAGAGGTCGGTGAGGATCGGATCGTCGCTGCGGTAGGCGAAGGACACGTTGTCGAAGACCACCTCACCGGCGCTGCTGCGCTGGCCACCGCTGCGCTGGGCCGCCGCCGAACGCTGCTCCAGCGGCAGCTCTTGGATCTCGATCGGCTCCTCCAGCAATTCACCGATGCGTTCCACCGCAGTGAGCCCCCCCTGGATCTGGGTGAAGCGCTCCGCCAACTGGCGCAGGGGATCAAACAGCCGCTGCGAATAGAGGATGAAGGTGGTGAGGGTGCCGAGGCCCATGGCGCCGGCGGTCACCATCCAGCCCCCCAGGGCCAGCACCAGGGCGATGGCCGCCAGCGACACCCACTCGATCAGGGCGGAGATGGCCGAGTCGTAGAAGATTGTGCCGTTCACCGCCTGGCGGTAGGCCTCGGTGGTGCGCGCGAAGCGGCGGGAGTTGTAGCCCTCGCGGCGGAACATCTGCACCACCTCGAGGCCCTGCAGGTTTTCCTGCAGGTCGGCATTGAGCTGGCCCAGCTCCTCGCGCACGCGGTAGTTGGCCTTGCGGTAGCGGCGCTGCAGCCAGAGCATCGAGAGCGTCACCGGCAGCTGGATGGCCAGCAGCAGCAGCCCCAGGCGCGGCTCGATCGCCACCATCGTGCTGGCGATCACCAGCAGGGTCACCAGGTCGGCGAGCAGGCCCACGGCGCCGCTGCCGAACACCTCCGCCAGGGCATCCACATCGCTGGTGAGGCGGGTGAGCAGCTTGCCCACGGGGGTGCGGTCGTGGAAGCGCAGGGAAAGGTCGAGGGCGTGGGCGAAGAGGTCGTCACGGATGCGGGCCGTGAGCCGCTGGCCCACCGCCTGCACGTTGAAGCTCTGCAGCCCCTGCAGGCCCAGCCGCACCAACACCGCCAGCAACAGCAGCGCCACCAGGGTGTTGAGCTGCTGCGCCAGGGGCATGGGCTGCAGCCAGGAGAGCACCGGCTCCTGGCGCAACGCGGAGATGGCCTGGCCCACCAGCAGCGGCTGCACGGCGGCGGCGCCAGCCACCGGGATCAGCAGCACCAGGGTGAACAGCAGGCGGCGGCGGTCGCGGCCCAGGTAGGGGAGCAGCCGCAGCAGCCGTTGCCGATCGCGGCTCGCCATCAGGCGGGCACCGGCGCGGCCGAGGCCCCGACGGCCGAGATCTGATCCACGATCGCCTGCAGCTCGCCGCCATCGAGCCGCAGCGAGAGGGGGTGGCCCACCAGCCGCGCCGTGGAGTGGAAGAGGTCTTCGATGGCGATCAGGCCGTTCTCCTTGAGGGTGCGACCGGTGGCCACCAGATCCACGATCGCCTCACTCATGCCCGTGATCGGTCCCAGCTCCACCGAGCCCGCCAGGTGAATCAGCTCCACCGGCAGATCGAGGGCGGCGAAATGGTCCTGGGCACAGCGGGTGAACTTGCTGGCGATGCGGCAATGGGCAGGCAAGTCGGCGGCGCGGCGGTAGGGGCTGCTGGCCTTCACGGCCACGCTCATGCGGCAGCCACCAAAGCCCAGATCCACGAGCTGCGCCACCGGCAGCTGGTGCTCGCGCAGCACGTCGTAGCCCACAACGCCGAGCTGGGCTTGGCCGTAGGCCACATACACGGGCACATCGGCATTGCGCACCAGCAGGGCCCGGGCCCGGCCACACACACTGGGCACCATCAGCAGGCGGTTGCCCGGCTCGAGCACGGCGGCAAAATCAAGGCCGGCAGCCGCAAACCGGGCCACCGAGTCCTTCAGCAGGGCTCCCTTGGCCAGCGCAACGGTGATCATGGGGCAAAGCCTGAACCGGGACTTTAACGATGCAGGAGGCCCCCACCCGAGCCGCTGAGCGGGTGTCGCTGATCCCGGTGCTGAGCGATAACTACGTGTTTGTGCTGCACGGCGATGGCCCGGGGCCGGCGGCGGTGGTGGATCCAGCGGTGGCGGAGCCGGTGCAGCGGTGGCTGGAGCAGCGGGGCCTGGAGCTCAGCGCGATCCTGCACACCCACCACCACCACGACCACATCGGTGGCGCCGCAGCACTGGTGGAGCGATGGCCCCAGGCGGCGGTGATCGCCTGCGCCGCCGACCGGGCCCGCATTCCCCTGCAGACCCAGGGGGTGGCGGAGGGGGATCGGTTCGTGCTGCTGGGGCGAACGGTGGAGGTGCTGGAGGTGCCCGGCCACACGGCCCACCACATCGCGTTCTATCTGCTGCCCCAGGGGGCGGCGGGCGGAGAGCTGTTCTGCGGCGACACGCTGTTCGCCGGCGGCTGCGGCCGCCTGTTTGAGGGAACCCCTGAGCAGATGCACACCTCGCTGCAGCGGCTGGCGGCCCTGCCGGCCAGCACCCGGGTGTGGTGCGCCCATGAGTACACGGAAGGCAACCTGCGCTGGGCGGCGGCGGAGGCCCCGGGTGATGGCCCCATCACCGAGCGGCTGGCGGCTGTGCGGGCCCAGCGCGCCGGTGGCCAGCCCACCATCCCCAGCAGCATCGGCCTGGAGCAGGCCACCAACCTGTTCGTGCGGGCGGCCGATGGCGCCGAACTGCGCCGCCGCCGCGGCAGCAAAGACCTCTGGCGGGGCTAAGGCTTGGGCTGCAGCAGCAAAAATCCGCACTCCTGCTGATCCATGAATGCATGCAGCGTGGTCGCGTTTACCAGCAGGAAACTTGCTGTCTGGGCGTTGGAGGCATTGCCAAGCCCCACGCAAATCACCTTGGGCGGCCAACCCAGATGCCTGCTCAAGCGAAGAAATCTTCGTCCTTGGTGACCAAGGTTGCACCACTCTGAAGAGCAAAACCCCAAATCTCGGCATCGCTGGCCCCACCCAGCCCCTCGGTCCGCACGTGCAGAACCTCATCAAAGGCCGCAGTGAGCCCAGCACCGAGGCGCTCGGAGAGATTTTCATCCAGCAACAACCGCCTGCTCACCCCTCAGCGGCAGCCACCACCAAGGTGCGCTCGCGCTCGGCCGCGTAGGAGAAGCAGGCCAGGATGTCGTCGTGGCACAGCTGCGGAAAATCGAGCAGCAACTCCTGTTCGGACACGCCACTACCCAGGGTTCCAAGCACCTCGGCAACGGTGATCCTGGTGCCACTAACGCACGGCTTGCCGAAGCGCACGGCGGGATCGGTGGTGATGCGGTCCAAACGAGCCATGGGCCCAACCTAGAGCTGAATTTTGAGGTGCTCCAAGGGGGCTGAACTCAGAGCACCTGCGGCACGTCGCTGGCGGCCCGCAGGGGCAGGCCCCCGGGGAACAGCCGCGCCGGCTCACCGCCCCGCAGCCGCAGGCGGCAGCGCTGGCCGCGGGCGTAATCAGCGCTGAGGGGCAGCCGCAGCCGCAGGCGCAGGCCATCGCATTGCACCTGGTAAAGCCACTCACGGCCTAGAAATTCGCGGCCCACCACCCAAGCCTCAGCGGCCTCATCGGGGAACAGATCCAGCCCCTGGGGGCTGAGCAGCACCTGCAGGGGCTCCTCGCCGACTTCGGCGCCATCGGGCTGGGCACCCTCGGGCTCCAACCAGCCCAGGGGGGTGCGCAGCCGCTGGCCCTGCCACTGGGCGGGCAGCAGGTTGCCCTGCAGCACAAAACGCCCCACAAACGCGGTGGCCGGGTGGTTCACCAGCTCCTGGGGGCTGGCGCACTGGTGCAGGTGGCCCGCCTCCAGCACAGCCACGCGGTCGCAGATGGCCAGCGCCTCCTCGGGGTCGTGGGTCACGATCACGCCGCTGGCACCGCAGCGGGCCAGCACGCCGGGGAGCTCGGCCCGCAACCGCAGCCGCACCTCCACATCAAGGTTGGAGAAGGGCTCATCCAACAGCACCAGGGCGCTGCCGGGGGCGAGGGCACGGGCCAGGGCCAGGCGCTGGCGCTGGCCGCCGGAGAGCTCATGGGGGTAACGCTGCTCGAGCCCCTTGAGGCCCAGCAGCTCCATGAGCCAGGCGGCGCGGCTGCTGTCCTGCCCACGCCGCAGCCCGAAGCAGGCATTGCGCCAAGCGTCGAGGTGGGGGAAGAGGGCGTAGTCCTGAAACACCATGCCCACACCGCGACGCTCCGGCGGCAGCCAGCGCTGGGGCCCGGCCACCTCCTGGCCGCCGATGCGCACCACCCCGCGGTCGGGCCGCTCAAAGCCGGCGATCAGGCGCAGCAGGGTGGTTTTGCCGCAGCCGGAAGGGCCCAGCAGGCCCACCAGCTCGCCGGGGCGCAGCTGGAAGTCGATGGCACGCAGCGTCCAATCACCGCTGGAGGCGGGGCCCCGGTAGCGGTGCCACAGCCCACTCAGCTCCACCTGCGGCCGCAGGGGCAGCTCAGAGCTGGGCTGGGCAATGCGCATCCGGCGGGTTCGCCATAGGCTCAGCCCCCCATCTTCCCCTGCGATGACCACCGCCGCGATCGAGGCCGTCACCACCAGCGCCGCCCCCGCCCCCGTGGGGCCCTACAACCAGGCCGTGAAGGCCGGTGGGGTGCTGTATTGCTCCGGCCAGATCGCCCTGGATCCCAGCACCGGCGCCATGGTGGGCAACGGCGACGTGGAGGCGGAAACGCGCCAGGTGCTGGCCAACCTCAAGGCGGTGCTGGCGGAGGCGGGCTGCACCCCCCAGCAGGTGGTGCGCACCACGGTGTTCCTGGCCGACCTGGCGGATTTCACCAAG
>JBIKKZ010000113.1:0-5605 GCA_044360095.1 Vulcanococcus sp.
CTGCTGGTTCCGAGTCTGGTGTCGTGGCACCGGCCCTCCTGGTTGGCAGATGTTTGGGCGTTGCCGAAGCCGGCGGCAGTTGTCTGCGGGCTTCTCATCGTTCGTCCTCTAGTCCCACCCTCCGGGTTCCGTCCATGTCCAAAAAGCGCAAACGCGTCAGCCGCCGGCGTCTCGCCGGTCAGCGGGTGCTGGCCCATGTGGCCACCCACAACCTCGAAACCGGTGAGCACAAGCCCGTCACCGCTGCCCGTCGGTTCATCGCCGAGGGCAGCATCGTGCCGCCGGCGATCCTGAACGTCCGTCGCAACGAGCACACCACCGACCGCTTCTTCTGGGGCGAGAAGGGTCTGTTCAGCGCCCAGTACGCCGAAGAGAACCACTTCCTGTTCCCCTCCCTGCGCGCCATCGTCGACCGCATCGGTGAGGACACCCTGTTTGCCGGCCTTGAAGCCCTCGCCGCCGACGACTGGGAGGAAATGGAGGAGTACGAGTACGCCTTCGTCTGAGGCGTTCCCGCCCGCGAGCGATGCAGCCACTTCACTTCAGCCGGCCCCCATCAGGGGCCGGTTTTTTTGTGGCTCCCTTATGGCTGCAGCCGCTGCTGCACGAAGGCGCCGATGGCGGGCAGCACGCTGGCGTCGATGGTGTGGCCGCCCTCGAAGCTCAGCAGCTGGGGGTCCACTCCCGCCCCCTGCAGCAGCTCCTGCAGCTGTTGGCTGGCGGCGTAGGGCACCACCGGATCCTGGCGGCCATGGCTGAGCAGCACCGGTGGTGTGGAGGCCGGCGGCTGCCAGCCCGCATGGGGGTAGCCGCTGCAGGCCACGATCCCCGCCAGCGGCAGGCCGCTGCCCACATCCAGCGCCATGGCACCCCCCTGGGAAAAGCCCAGCAGCACCGTGTTGCTCAGCGGCACCGATTGGCCCAGTTCCTCCAGCCGCCCCTGCAGCGCCTGCCGGGCAGGGGG
This sequence comes from Vulcanococcus sp., assembly GCA_044360095.1. Lineage (GTDB taxonomy): Bacteria > Cyanobacteriota > Cyanobacteriia > PCC-6307 > Cyanobiaceae > Vulcanococcus. Next base: position 965 of record JBIKKZ010000113.1, read on the forward strand.
TAGGGCCTCCCAATCGATGGGCTGCAGGCCATACCACTGCCGGCCGGGGCCGTAGGGGTGGGGCTCCGGCGCCCGCAGCGCCACCACGCTCACCTCCGGCCCCACCAGCAGCGGCCCCAGCTCCAGAAGGTCGTCGGCGTCGGCCCCCCAGCCGTGCAGCAGCACCAGCCGCCGCTGGGCCTCGGCGGGCCCGCTGTGCAGCAGATCGGAGCGTTGGGCCATGGGGATTGCGGGGAGCCACTGCTGCGTAGGTTGGACCCTCCGCCCCTCCCCTGCTCCCATGGCGCCCACGGCCCTGCTCAGCGTGTCGAACAAGGAGGGCCTGGTGCCCCTGGCCGAGGGGTTGCTGGCGGCGGGCTACCAACTGATTTCCAGCGGGGGCACCGCCGCGGCCCTGGCTGAGGCCGGCCTGCCCGTGACCAAGGTGGCGCAGCACACCGGCGCCCCGGAGATCCTCGGCGGGCGGGTGAAAACGCTGCACCCCCGCATTCACGGCGGCATCCTCGCCAAGCGGGCCGATGCCGCCCACCGGGCGGATCTCGAGGCCCAGGGGATCGCGCCGATCGATGTGGTGGTGGTGAACCTCTACCCCTTCGGCGCCACCATCGCCCGCCCCGACGTGACCTGGGAGCTGGCCATCGAGAACATCGACATCGGCGGCCCGGCGATGGTGCGCGCCGCCGCCAAGAACCATGCCGACGTGGCGGTGCTCACCAGCCCCAGCCAATACCCGGCTTTCCTGGAGGCCCTGGCTGCAGGCCCCATCGGGGCCGACCTTCGCCGCCAGCTGGCGCTGGAGGCCTTCCGCCACACGGCGGCGTACGACACCGCCATCAGCACCTGGCTGGGCAGCCAGCTGGGTGGTGAGCCAGCACCAGAGGAGCCGCCGCTGCAGCTGAGCCTGCCGGCTCGCCAGAGCCTGCGCTACGGCGAGAACCCCCACCAGAGCGCCACCTGGTATTCCCAGCCCGCCGCCGGCCTGGGCGCTGGCGAGCAGCTGCAGGGCAAGGAGCTCAGCTACAACAACATCCTCGATCTTGAGGCCGCCCTCGCCACGGTGCGGGAGTTTGGCTACGGCGGCCAGCCCGCGGGTGGCTCGCTCTTCCAGCCGGCGGCGGTGGTGGTGAAGCACACCAACCCCTGCGGTGTGGCCACCGGCAGCTCCAGTGCCCATGCCCTGGAGCGGGCCCTCGATGCCGATCGGGTGTCGGCCTTCGGGGGGATCGTGGCCATCAACGGCCCGGTGGATGCGGCCACCGCCGGCCATCTCACCAGCCTGTTTCTGGAGTGCGTGGTGGCGCCGGTGTTTGAGCCCGCCGCCCGCGAGCTGCTGGCCGCCAAGGCCAACCTGCGGCTGCTGGAGCTGGAGCCGGCGGCAATTGAGAGGGCCAGCCGCCAGCAGCTGCGCAGCGTGCTCGGTGGGGTGCTGGTGCAGGACCTCGATGATCAACCCGTGCAGGAGGACGCCTGGCAGGTGGTGAGCCGCCGCCAGCCCACACCCCAGGAGCGGCAGGATCTGGCCTTTGCCTGGCGGCTGGCGCGCCATGTGCGCTCCAACGCGATCACCGTGGCCAGGAACGGCCAGAGCCTCGGGATCGGTGCCGGCCAGATGAACCGGGTGGGTTCGGCCCGCATTGCCCTGGAGACCGCCGGCGACAAGGCCCGGGGTGCCGTACTGGCCAGCGATGGGTTTTTCCCGTTTGACGACACCGTGCGCCTGGCGGCCCGCTCGGGCATCACGGCGGTGATTCAGCCGGGCGGCAGCGTGCGCGATGCCGATTCGATCGCCGCCTGCGATGAGCTGGGCCTGGCGATGCTGGTGACGGGCCGGCGCCATTTCCTGCACTGAGGTTTGGCACCGAAACGGGGCGGCCTGAGGCTGTAGCTTCGCTGCCAAGCTCTCCACCCAGGCCCGCTCCCCATGCCGGAAGCCCTCGCCTTCAACCTCAACTTCCTGCATCCGCTGGCGATGTGGGCCCTGCTGGCCCTCACCGGCTACGCGCTGTTTCTGGGCATCAAGGCCAAGAAAACCCGCACCGCCGATGCCGAAACCCGCAAGCAGCTGATCAAGGGGCATTTCGCCAAACGCCACTACCTCTTTGGCAGCGCCGTGCTGGCGGTGATGGTGCTGGGCACCTTCGGGGGCATGGCCGTGACCTATGTGAACAACGGCAAGTTGTTCGTGGGGCCCCACCTGCTGGTGGGCATCGCCATGACCACCATGCTGGTGCTGGCCGCCGCCCTCTCGCCGCTGATGCAGCAGGGCAACCTGATCGCCCGGAAGCTGCACGTGGGGCTCAACATGGGCGTGTTCACCCTGTTTCTCTGGCAGGCCGTCACCGGCATGCAGATCGTGAACAAGATCTGGGAAAACCGCCCCGCTTAACGCCGGGCCAGCTCAGAACTGCGCCCGCCGCCGTGGTGGGCACTCCAGGCCGTGGGTGGCGTGGAAATCCTCCTGCACCTTCCAGGTGAGGCGCCTGGAGATTTGGCGCACGATCTGGCGCAGCAGGTGATCGCCGCTGGTTTGCACCAGGGATTCGGGCAGCAGCCCGATCACCGCCGGCAGGCGGATCCACACGCTCAGCTCAAGTTCCCAGCGCACATCGGTGTGGGGGGCGTCAGCGTCCTGCTCCTCCAGCCGCAGGGCGGCGTTGAACTCCACGTCGTAGAGCTCGCGCAGGCCCGGCTCAAACTGCTCCGGCGGCACCGTGCAGATGCGGTACACGCCTCGGCTCTGGGGCAGCAGCTCCAGGCCGATGGTGGGCTCCACCTCGAAGCCGAAGTTGCCGAAGCGCCCCAGGGTGAGCACGTAGCCGTTGCGCCCCAGGGGCTGCACCAGCATTGGTGAGGCGCAGCGGCGGAACCAGCCCTCGTGGTGATCGAGGTAGTGCGCCACGGTGCTGGCCGGCGCCCGCATCTCCATCAGGTCGGCGAAGTGGCTGGTGTAGCAGCGCACCCGGTCGTCCTCGCTGTGGCGCAGGGATGGCGTGGTGGTTCGGGGGTCAGACACCGATGAGATCAATGCGGTCTGTGCTCCCCGAACACGATCAACACTTCGCGTGAACCAATGTAAAGCCGAGCCCTGGGGCGTCTCTGCAGCCGCTGCGACAGCGGCCTCAGGCGTCGGCCAGATCGATCAGGCGACCGATCACATCCTCCACCACCCGGTCGGGGGTGGAGGCGCCTGAGGTGATGCCCACCTTCAGCGGCCCCTCCGGCAGGAAGGGCTCCACCAGCTCGAGTTCGCCGCCCAGCGGTTTGTGCTGGATGCGGTTGCCGGGGCCGATGCGCTCAGGGGTGTCGATGTGGAAGGAGCGGATGCCGCGGCTCACGGCAATCTCCTGAAGGTGGGTGGTGTTGGAGGAGTTGTAGCCGCCGATCACCACCATCAGATCGAGGGGCTCATCGACCAGGGCGAACATCGCATCCTGCCGCTCCTGGGTGGCGTCGCAGATCGTGTTGAAGGCCAGGAAGTGGTCGTTGAGTTCGGTGGGGCCGAAACGCTGCAGCATGGTGCGCTCAAACAGCCGCCCGATTTCTTCGGTTTCGCTTTTGAGCATGGTGGTCTGGTTGGCCACCCCCAGCCGCAGCAGGTCGCGGTCGGGGTCGAAGCCCGGCGAGCAGGCCTTGGCAAAGCGGGCCATGAACGCCTCGTGCTCGCCCTTGCCCAGGATGTAATCGCACACCAGCTGGGCTTCCGCCATGTCGAGCACCACCAGGTAGGTGCCGGCGAAGGAGCTGGTGGCGAGCGTTTCCTCGTGCTTCACCTTGCCGTGAATGATCGAGGTGAAGGCGTGCTTCTTGTGCTTTTCCACGGTGTTCCACACCTTGGACACCCAGGGGCAGGTGGTGTCCACGATGTGGCAGCCGCGCTCGTTGAGCAGCTGCATCTCCTGCACGGTGGCGCCGAACGCCGGCAGGATCACCACATCGCCGTTGGCGACGCCGGAGAAATCCTTCACGCCGCCCTCCACCGGGATGAACAGCACGTTCATCTCGCGCAGGTGGTCGTTCACCGAGGGGTTGTGGATGATCTCGTTGGTGATCCAGATCCGCTCGGTGGGGTAGTGGCGGCGGGTTTCGTAGGCCATGGCGACGGCCCGCTCCACCCCCCAGCAGAAGCCGAAGGCCTCCGCCAATGTCACGCTCAGCCGGCCGTGCTGCAGCTGATAGCCGTTCTCCCGCAGGCTGGCGATCAGGTTGCTCTGGTAGGCCTGCTCCAGGCTGCCGGCCACCTCCTCGCCCAGGCCGAAGCCGCGGCGGTTGTAGCGATCGGAGTGGTGCAGCGATCGCTTGAACGCGCGGGTATCCACGGCGGCGGCACGGGGGAGCCCAACTCTATGGGGCGTCGCCGTGGGCCTGGTTGTGGCGGCAGCCAAATGCCTGGACGATGGGACGGTTGATTGGATTGCCGGCCCGTCATGGTCAGCCTGGATCATTTGGCGTCGCTTGATCTGCTGCAGTGGCTGGGCACCACAGAGCGTGCGGCCGCTCTGGCCTTCACCAACCAGAGCACCATCAGCCGGCGCCACCGCACCACTCTGGAGACCTTTGGATTGAAACTTCTGCGCAGCCGTGATGGCTTCAGGCTCCAGGGTGCCAAGCAGCTGCTCACGCTGGAGCGTCGGGTGCATCAGT
>JBIKKZ010000114.1:0-5595 GCA_044360095.1 Vulcanococcus sp.
GGTGGCCGCCGCCAGCACGGCACTGGCACCACGCAGCACGGGACGGCCCTCGGTGGTGTCCTCAGCGGAAACCTCAGCGGCGGCTGTCGCCACGGCGCTCTCAGCGCTCTCAGTGCCCATGGTGTCAGCGCTCAAGACTGAAATCACAAACGACTAACCTACCAGCCGCTGTCGCCCCCACCCTGATGCCCCGGGCCGTTCTGCTGTTCGACATCGACGGGGTGATCCGGGATGTGGGGGGCAGCTACCGGCGGGCCATCGTGGAGACGGTGCACCACTACAGCGGCGGTCGGCCCGAGCCTGAGGCGATCGACGCCCTGAAGGCGGAAGGCCGCTGGAACAACGACTGGGAGGCCTCACTGGAGTTGCTGCGGCGGGCGGGTTTCGCTCCCCTGCCCGCCTTTGACGCCCTGGTGGAGGTGTTCAACAGCTTCTATTTCGGCGGCGACCCGGAGGGCGATCCCGCCCAGTGGCGGGGCTTCATCGGCAGCGAACCGCTGCTGGTGCAGCGCAGCCTGTTTGAGCAGCTCACGGCCGCCGGCGTGGCCTGGGGGTTCGTGAGCGGCGCCGAACCCCCCTCGGCGCGCTTCGTGCTGGAGCAACGGCTGGGGCTGGAGGCACCGCCGCTGATCGCCATGGGCGATGCCCCCGACAAGCCCGACCCCACCGGCCTGCTGCGGCTGGCCGCCGAGCTCTGCGCCGCAGGCGGTGCCCTCAACCCCCCCGTGGCCTACCTGGGGGACACCGTGGCGGACGTGCTCACCGTGCAGCGGGCCCGGCAAGCGGCACCCCAGCAGCGCTTGTTGAGCCTGGCGGTGGCGCCACCCCACCTGCACAGCCCCGCAGCCCGCGCCCGGCGCACCCGCTATGAAGCGCAGTTGCTGGAGGCCGGAGCCGATGCGGTGATCCCCAGCACCCATGCGGTGCTGGCTGCGCTGGAACAAGCGCTGGGTTAGCGCTCCAGGGCCACCGGTGCCTTGAGCGCCGCCGCGGTGAGGATCTCGTGGCCGTGATCGCTCACCGCCACGTCGTCTTCGATGCGGATGCCGATGCCCTTCCAACCCTCGGCAATGGCCGGCTGCCCCTCGGGCACCGGCAGGCGATCGCTCACGTAGAGGCCGGGCTCCACCGTGAGCACCATGCCCGGCTCCAGGGCCACGTGGTGCTCACCGAGGCGGTAAGCACCCACATCGTGCACGTCCAACCCCAGCCAGTGGCCGGTGCGGTGCATGTAGAGGTGGCGGTAGGCCCCCCGCTCGATGATCCCGTCGGCGTCGCCGCTGAGCAGGCCCAGCTCCAGCAGCCCCTCCACCAGCACCCGCACGGCGGTGTCGTGGACGCCTTCGGCGGTCTGCCCCGGCGCCACCGTCGCCACCGCCGCCTCCTGGGCCGCCAGCACCAGCTCGTAGAGGGCGCGCTGCTCGCCGCTGAAGCGACCGTTGATCGGGAAGGTGCGGGTGATATCGCCGTTGTAGTAGTCGTTGAGGGAGCAGCCGGCGTCGATCAGCAGCAGATCGCCGTCCCGCAGGGCGGCGTTGTTGGCGGTGTAGTGCAGCACGCAGGCGTTGTCGCCGCCGGCCACGATCGAGCCATAGGCGGGGCCGCGGGCCCCCTGCTCCAGGAAGTGCTGCTCGATCACCGCCTGCACCTGGCGTTCGTTCAACCCCGGCCGCGCCACCTGGCGGGCGAGCTCATGGGCCTCGGCCGAAATGCGCGCCGCCTCGCGCAGACGCTCCAGCTCTTCGGGCGCCTTGCGCAACCGCAGCCCATGCAGCAGTGGGCAGGGGGCCACCAAACCAAGGGCCGCCCCGCCGCTGCGGGGTGCCCGGTCGAGCTGGGCGCCCCAGGCCTGCAGCACCAGCGGTTCCACCGCGGGATGGCGGCCCACCCGGAAGGCAATGCCCTCCGCCCCCTTCAGGTAGTCCGGCAACCGTTCCGCCAAATCGCTGCGGGGATGGGCCACATCAGCCCCGAACCGCTCCACGGCCCCCTCACAACCCCAGCGGAAGCCGTTCCACACCTCGGCGCTGGGCTCCTTGGGCTGCACAAACAGCACAAACCGCTCCCCCTCCGGCCGGTGGGGCAGGAACAAGGCCACCGCCTCCGGCTCGTCAAAACCGGTGAGATACCAGAAATCGCTGTTCTGGCGAAACGGCCATTCGCAGTCGGCGTGGTGGGTCACCAGCGGCGCCGCCGGGATCACCGCCGCGGCACCGCCCAGGGCCTCCATGAAGCGGGCGCGGCGCTCGGCATAAACGGCCTGCGGGATCGGCATCGGGATCGGCATCGGGATCCGGGCAGTGGGCGGCCCTGAGCGCGACGATGGCACAACCGCTTCAATGCATGCCGATCGCCCCGCCCCCCTTGGGTGCTCCCTCCAGCGCCGAACGCTCGGAACTGCTGCTGCGGCAGTGGCGGGCGGAGCTGCGCTTGAGCGACCGCGAACGGGCCGCCCTGGGGCCGGAGTTGAAGGCCCTGGATCAGCAGCTGCGCGCCCTGGCACAGCGGCGGCTGCGGGTGGCCGTGTTCGGCCGGGTGGGGGTGGGCAAATCGAGCCTGCTCAATGCCCTGCTGGGCCGCAGCGCCTTTGCCACCGATGTGGCCCACGGTTGCACCCGCCGCCAGCAACGCGAACCCTGGCCCGTGGCCGTGCCGGGGCTGGATGGCGTCGACCTGGTGGACACCCCGGGCATCGATGAAATCGCCGCCCACGCCCGCCAGCGCCTGGCGGCACGGCTGGCCCTGGGGGCCGACCTGGTGCTGCTGGTGCTGGATGGCGACCTCACCACCCCCGAAGCCGAGGCCCTTGAGCAGCTGCTGGCGGCGGGCAAACCGCTGCTACTGGTGCTCAACCGCATCGATTGCTGGCCCGCCGAGGAGCACGACGCCCTGCTCGCCAGCATTCGCCGCCGCCTGCCGGCCGCGGCCCGGCCCTTGCCGCTGGTGGCGGTGGCCTCGGCGCCACGGCAGGCCCAGCTGCTGGAGGACGGACGGGTGCGCAGCGTGCCGCTGCCGCCACAAATCGCGCCGCTGCGGGCGGCCCTACTCGAGCTGCTGCACGGGCACGGCGCCCTGTTGCTGGGGCTCAATGGCCTGCGGGCCGCCGATCGCTTTGGCCAGCAGCTGCACCGCTGGCGGCTGCAGCGCGGCCGCACGGCGGCCCAAGGCCTGATCGGCCGCTACGCCGCCCTCAAGGCCACGGGGGTGGCCGCCAATCCGCTGCTGCTGCTCGACCTGGCCGGCGGGCTGGCCCTGGACACCGCACTGGTGGTGCAGCTGTGCGAGCTCTATGGGTTGGAGTTGGGGGGCGGCGGCGCCCGAACCCTGCTCACCCGCCTCTCGGCCCAGAACGCCCTGCTGGGGGGCACCCAGCTGGGGATCCAACTGCTGCTCGGGGGGCTGCGGCAGCTGCTGCTGCTGGCGGCCCCCCTGAGCGGCGGCCTCAGCCTGGCCCCCGCCGCCCCGGTGGCCCTGGCCCAGGCGGCGCTGGCGGTGCACACCACCCGGCTCACCGGGCGCCTGGCGGCGGCGGAACTGCTGCGCAGCGCCCAGCACGGCCGCCTGCGGCCGGCGTCCCTGCTGCGGCGCCTGGCCCAGCAGGATCCCCAGGCCCGGGCCTGGCTGCAGCAATGGCAGGGGCACGACACCCCGCCCCTGCCGCTGCAGACCCTGCTGCCATGAGCCCACCGCCCCTGGCGCTGTTCGGCACCAGCGCCGATCCACCCACCGCAGGCCATCGCGCCCTGCTGGCGGGCCTGGCGGAGCACTACGGGCAGGTGGCCACCTGGGCCAGCGACAACCCCCTCAAACAGCACGGGGCACCGCTGGCCCTGCGGGCCCAGTTGCTGGGGGCCCTGGTGCACGACCTGGCCGACCCGCGGGTGGAGCTGGTGCAGAGCCTCAGCAGCCCCCGCGCCCTGGACACCCTGGAGCGGGCCGAGGCGCGCTGGCCCGAGCGGCCGCTGATGTTCGTGGTGGGGGGCGACCTGGCGGAGCAGGTGCCGCGCTGGTACCGCGCCGCTGATCTGCTGCGGCGCTGCCGGCTGGCGGTGGTGCCGCGCCAGGGGTTCCCCTTCGACCCCCGCTGCCTGGAGGTGCTGCGGCAGCTGGGGGGATCGCCGGAGCTGCTGACCCTGCCGGTGCCTGAGAGCGCCAGCTCCGCCATCCGGGAGCAACCCAGCCCGGACTTGGTGCCGCCGGTGCTGTGGGCGGAGCTGGTCAAGCACAATCTCTACGGCCTGGGGCCCACCAGCGCCCCACCCCGCCGCTGATGCGCCTCGCCCTCGCCCAGATCAATCCGCTGGTGGGCGACCTGTTGGGCAACGGCCAGCAGCTGCTGGGGGCCTGCCGGCGGGCGGCTGCCCAGGGGGCGGAGCTGGTGGTGGCGCCGGAGCTGGCGCTGTGGGGCTACCCGCCCCGGGATCTGCTGCTGCGGCCGGGCCTGCGGCGCCGGCAGCTGCAGGCCCTCGATCAGCTGGCCGCCGAGCTGCCCCCGCAGCTGGCGCTGCTGCTGGGGGTGAGCGAAGTGGCCGCCGATGGCCAGCAGCCCGACCTCTACAACGCCGCAGCCCTGGTGGAGGCCGGCCGCTGGCGGGTGGTGGCCCGCAAGCGGCTGCTGCCCAGCTACGACGTGTTCGACGAACGGCGCTACTTCCGCCCCGCCCACCAACCCTGCCTGCTGGAGCTGGAGCGTCGCGACCGCCCCTGGCGGCTGGGGGTCACCCTCTGCGAAGACCTCTGGGTGGAGGAGCAGCTGGTGGGCCAGCGGCTGCTGGGGGCCGATCCGATCGGCGAGCTGCAGGCGCTGCAGCCCGACCTGCTGCTCAACCTCTCCGCCTCCCCCTTTGCCCAGGGCAAGGCGGAGCTGCGGCGCCAGCTGGCCGGCGCCGCAGCGGATCGGCTGGGCTGCCCGGTGGTGTACGTGAACCAGGCCGGCGGCAACGACGAGCTGATCTTCGATGGCGGCAGCTTCGTGGCCAACCCCGGCGGCGGGGTGCCCTGCCAGCTGGCCTTCGCCGCCGCCGATCTGGCCTGCTGGGATGCCGGCCCGACGGACCCGCAGCCGGCGCCACCCCTGCCGGACCCCGAGGAGCTGCTGCTGCGCAACCTGGTGCTGGGGGTGCGCGATTACGCCCACAAGTGCGGCTTCCGGGCCGCCCTGCTCGGCCTGAGCGGCGGAATCGATTCGGCCCTGGTGGCGGTGATCGCAACGGCGGCCCTCGGGCCCGAGCACCTGCAGGCGGTGCTGATGCCCTCCCCCTGGAGCTCAGCCGGCTCGATCGACGACGCCACAGCCCTGGCCCAACGCCTCAGCATCGTCACCACCACCGTGCCGATCGCCCCCCTGATGCAGGGGTTTGACCAGGCCCTTACCCCCGCCCTGGGGGAGGCGCCAAGGGGGCTCACGGCGGAAAACCTGCAGTCGCGCATCCGCGGCACCCTGCTGATGGCCCTGGCCAACCAGCAGGGGCAGCTGCTGCTCACCACCGGCAACAAATCGGAGCTGGCGGTGGGCTACTGCACCCTCTACGGCGACATGAACGGCGGCCTGGCGGTGATCGGCGACCTCTACAAAACCAGCGTGTTCCGGCTTTG
>JBIKKZ010000008.1:0-17678 GCA_044360095.1 Vulcanococcus sp.
CTCAAAGCGGTCGCGCAGGCGCCGGATCAGGTGGCGCAGCTCCTCCTTCTCCGTGGGGTTCATGCCGGCTGCCGGTTCATCCAGCAGCAGCAGCTGCGGGGCATTGGCCAAGGCCCGGGCGATCTCTAGGCGGCGGCGGTCGCCGTAGGAGAGGCCGGCGGCCTGCTGATCACCCAACGCGCCAATCTCCAACAGCTCCAGCAGCTCCTGCGCCTGCTCCCGCAGCTGGCGGTGATGGCGCCGGGCCCGCGGCGTGCCCAGCAGCGCATCGGGCCAGGGCAGCCGCGCCTGGCGGTGCAGCCCCACCAGCACGTTGTCGCGGCAGCTGAGCGATTGGAACAGCCGCAGGTTCTGGAAGGTGCGGGCGATGCCCAGTCGCGCAATGCGGTTGGGGCCGAGGCCGTGGATGGCGCCGCCGCGCCAGAGCACCGCACCGCTGCCGGCGGGGGTGACCCCGGAGATCAGGTTGAACAGGGTGGTTTTGCCGGCGCCGTTGGGCCCCAGCAGGCCGAAGATCTCCCCCGCTTGCACCTCCAGATCCACAGCCTCGAGGGCCTGCAGACCCCCGAAGCGCACCCCGAGGTTGCGGGTTTCCAGCAGGGGGGCTGCCGCAGGGCTCGCCATGCCGCTGCTCATGGCCTGCCTCCCCGGCGCAGCAGCCCGCGGATCAGCCGCAACCGTTCGGGGGTGATCAGCCCCTGGGGCAGCAGCAGCGGCCCCACCAGGATCACCAGGCCAAACACGATCAGGCGCAGATCGCCGATCGGCCGCAGCAGCTCCGGCAGCGCCGTGAGCGTGAGCCCCCCAATCACCGGCCCGGCCCAGGTGCGCGACCCCCCGAACACCACAAAGGCCAGGGTGGTGATGCTGGCGTCGAAATTGCCGAGCCGGGCGTTCCAGGAGTTGAGGAAATGGGCGCTGATCACCCCGGTGATCGCCGCCACCACGGCGCTGAGCACGAAGGCCAACAACTTGGTGCGGTCGGTGTCGATGCCCTGGCAGGCGGCGGCCAGTTCGTCGTCGCGGATGGCCTCCATGGCCCGGCCGAGCCGTTGGCGCTCGAGCCGATCGCACAGCCAGCACACCAGGGCCAGGCAGATCACGGTGAATAGGGCGTAGCCCTCCGGATCGAGGAAGGGCTGCGGGATGCCGAAGATGCCCACCGCCCCACCGAGCGACGCCTGGTTGAGGGTGGTGACCCGCAGGATCTCCACCAGGGCGATGGTGGCGATGGCCAGATACACCCCCCGCAGCCGCAGCACCACGCGGCCGATGCCCACCGCCAGCCCGCCGGCCAGGGCAGCCGCCAGCAGCATTTCCAGCAGCACCGAACTGAGGGGGTACACCGGTTCGGATCCCCCCAGGACCTCCACCCGGGTGGAGAGCAGCGCCGCCAGGGTGCCGCCGATGGCGTAGAAGCCTGGGGTGGCCAGCGACAACTGGCCGCACCGCAGCGGCAGGTACACCGACAGGCCCAGCAGGGCACCGATCAACATTTGCTGTAGCAGGCTCGCGTCGATCAGCAGGGCGTCCATGGCGTTCCCCCCTCAGACCTTGCTGGGCAGCACGCGGCCCAGCAGGCCCTGGGGGCGCAACAGCAGCACCACAAACAGGAAGCCGTAGGCCACCACATCGCGGTAGCCGGAGAGATCGGCGGGCACACACGCCTCCGCCAGGCCGATGATCAGCCCCCCCAGCACCGCACCGGGCACGCTGCCGAGGCCGCCGAGCACCAGCACCCCCAGCCCCTTGAGGCCGTAGCCGATGCCGAAGTAAGGGCCCGCAATGCTCACGCTCAACCCCACCAGACCACCGGCAATTCCCGCCAGGAATCCACTGAGGCCAAAGGCGATCTGGATCATCCGATCACTGGGAATCCCCAGCAGGCGGGCGGTGGTGGGGTCTTCCGACACGGCCCGCAGCCCCTTGCCGCTGCGGGTGCCGTCGATCCAGAGGGTGAGCAGGGTGAGCAGCACGGCGGCCACCAGCAGCAACAGCAGCTGCACGCTGCGCACCTGGGCCCCACCGATGCGCACCGCCGCCGGCAGGCCCGCCAGGGCGCCGGTGGGGATGGCGTAGCTCTCGGCGCCCACCAACAGCTGGATCAGGTTCACCAGCACCACCCCAGCCCCCAGGCTGGTGATCAGGGCGAGCAGGGGATCGGCGTTGCGCTGCCGCAGGGGGGCGAAGGCCGTGCGTTCGATCAACAGCGCCACCGCCGCCGCTCCCAGCCCCGCCAGGGGCAGGGCCAGCCAGAAGGGCAGGGCGAAGGGCAGCTGCAGCCCCGCCAGCAGCCCGTTGGCGCCGGCCGCCCCGCCGATCAGGAAATAGGTGAAATAGGCCCCCAGGGTGAACACCGCCCCGTGGGCGAAGTTGATCACACCCAGCACGGAGAACACCAGCGTGTAGCCCAGGGCGAACAGGGCATAGACCGCCCCGGTGGAGAGCCCGTTCAGCAGCAGTTGGATGAGGTCTTGCATGGTTCAGGGCAGCTGCACAAAGCGGCCGCTGCGGCCGTCGGGATTCATCTGCACCCGAGCCACGCTGAAGTCGCGCTGCAGAACGTCGCCCTCGGGCGTGAAGCGCAGTTCGCCAAGGGGCGTCTGGTAGGTGCCCGCCAGCAGGGTTTTGAGCAGGCGTTGGCGCAGCTCAGGCAGCGGCAGGTTGGTGAGCGTGGTGCCCTGGGGCAAGGAGCCCTTGAGGGTGGCGAGGGCCTCGTGCACCACCTGGTAGGCCGTGAACGCTTGAGCCGTCACCTGGGGCGGCACCGCATCGGCGGCACGGCCGCGGCGGAACCCCTTGAGCAGGCTGCGGTTGCTGGCGTTGTCGAGTTTGGGGTTGTAGGCCTGGGTGATCATCAGCCCGTCGCAGTGGCGTTGGCACACCGGGTAGATGTTCGGGGTGTTGAGCCCGTTGCCGGCCACGATCGGCCCGGTGTAGCCCAGTTCCCGCAGTTGGCGCACCAGGTTGCCCCCATCGGACACCAGGGCCGAAATCACCACCAGTTGCGGCCGGCTGCGCAGCACATTGGTGATCGGGATGTGGAAATCGGTGTCGCTCACCGAGGTGCGCTGCACCGCCACCAGCTCCAGCCCTTTGGCCCGGATCGCCCGCTGGAAGATCTGCGTTTCTGAGGTGCAGAACACGTCGTCCTGGGCGAAGAACACCGCCACCCGTTGGAGGCCTGGATGCAGCTGCACCGCCTTGGCCAGTGAGAGGGGCGCCACCACCGTCACCGGTGAGGCCACCCGCGCCACGAAGGGGCCGATCTGGGGGATGCCCTCTGCTGTGGTGGACACCCCAATCACCGGGATGCCGGCGCGGTCAGCCATGGGCATCACCGCAAAGCCCTGTTGGGAGAGGGATGGCCCCAGGATCGCCACCGGTTTGGCGTTGATCAGGCGGCGGAAGGCCACCGTGGCCCCGGCCTCATCGCTGCCGGTGTCCTCCAGTTGCAGCTCCAACCCAGGCGCCTGGCCGGCGTAGTGATTCCGGGCCAGATCGAGGCCGGTGCGGGCGTCCTGCCCCAGCAGCCCCGCATTGCCGGTGAGGGCGATGCCCGCCCCGAGGCGCAGCTGGTCGCCCCGTTGGCGGCTGCAACTGCTCAGCACTCCACCTGCGGCCAGCAGCGCCAGGGCCACCAACGCCAGGCGCTGGGGCTGGACGCGGAGAGGGGGGCGAGGCGGAACCATGGTTCAGGGCAGCAGGGCGAACCGGCCGCTGCGGCCGTCGGGGTTCATGCGCACCTGGGCCACAAAAAAGTTTTTCTGCACCACTTCGCCATCGGGGGTGAAGCGGATGTCCCCCAGGGGAGTTTGGTAGGTGCCGGCCAACAGCGCATCCATCAGGGCCCTGCGGGCCTCGGCCACGGTGAGGCCCTTGAGGGGCCGCTGGGCGTTGAGCCGCTGCAGGGCCTCGCCCACCACCTGCAGGGCGGTGTAGGCCTGGGCGGTGAGCTGGGGGGGGATCGCAGGGCCGCTGCCGTTGCCCGCCTGGTTGGCGGCAAAGGCGCTCACGAAGGCGCGGTTGGCCGGGGTGTTCAGCTCCGGGCTGTAGGCCTGGGCGATCAGCAGCCCATCGCAGTACTTCTGGCAGATGGGGTAGATGTTCGGCGTGTTCATGCCGTTCCCCACCACGATCGTGCCCCGGTAGCCGAGTTCCCGCAGTTGGCGCACCAGGTTGCCGCCATCCATCGCCTGCAGGCTCAGCACGATCAGGTCGGGCTTGAGGGCCAGGGTGGCGGTGATCTGGCTCTGGAAGTTGTTGTCGGCCAGTTGGGTGCGCTGCACCGTCACCGGGTTGAGGCCCTTGGCGCTCAGGGCCCGCTGGAAAATGGTGGTCTCGGCGGTGCTGTAGGCGTCGTCCTGGGCGTAGAACACCGCCGCCCGCCGGATGGAGGGCTGCAGCTGCAGCGCCTTGGCGATCGAGAGCGGGGCGATCACCGAGCTCTGGGCGGAAACACGGCTAATGAAATGCCCGATCTGGGGGATGCCGGTGGCCGTGTTGGAGGGGGCCACCACGGGCACGCCGCGCCGTTGGGCGATCGGGTCCGCCGCGAAGGCCTGCTGGGAGAGGGTGGGGCCGATCACCGCCAGCATGCCGCGGTTGATCTGCAGGGTCATGGCGGCGTTGGCGCCGGGGTCATCGCTGCCGCTGTCCTCAATCGAGAGCCGCAGCGGGGTGCCGCCGATGCCGCCGGCCCGGTTCAGGTGCGCCAGGGCCAGCTGCAGCCCCACCCGTTGGTCCTGGCCGTAAACGTTGGCGTTACCGGAGAGCGCCAGCACCGCCCCCACGGGCACGCCCCGCTGCAGGTTGAGGGGGCGTTGCGCCTGGGGATCACCGCCGGAGCATCCCACCAGGCCCATGCCCAGCCCCGCCAGAAGGGTGGCGCCCCAGCGCTGGCCCCATCTGTGGCCCCTACGGTTCCAGGCCATCCACCCCAAGGGCCCGCCCAAGGCCGTGGCTCAGGCCACCGCCGCGAAGCACTCGCGGAAGGCGGTGATGGTGGCGTCGATGTCCTCGTCGGAATGGGCCAGAGAGGTGAAGCCGGCCTCAAACGCGCTGGGGGCCAGGTAGATGCCGCGCTCGAGCATGGCGCGGTGCAGCTTGCCGAAGCGGGCGGTGTCGGCCGCCTTGGCCTCCTCGAAGTTGCGCACCGGGCCCTCGCAGAGGAAGAAGCCAAACATGGCGCTGATCGAGCCGCCGGTGATCGGCAGGCCGGCGCCGCGGGCGCCATCGAGGATGCCGTTGATCAGGCGGCTGGTGATCGCCTCGAGGCGCTCGTAGGTGCCGGGCTGCTTGAGCAGCTCCAGGGTCTTGATGCCGGCGGTCATCGCCAGCGGGTTGCCGCTGAGGGTGCCCGCCTGGTACATCGGGCCGGCGGGGGCCACCATGGCCATGATGTCGGCCCGGCCGCCGTAGGCCCCCACGGGCAGGCCGCCGCCGATCACCTTGCCCATGGTGGTGAGGTCTGGGGTGATGCCGAACTTGGCCTGGGCACCGCCATAGCTGATGCGGAAGCCGGTCATCACCTCATCGAACACCAGCAGGGCGCCGTGCTCCTTGGTGAGCTCGCGGATCCCCTCCAGGAAGCCGGGCTCGGGGGTGATGAAGCCGGCGTTGCCCACCACGGGCTCAAGGATCACCCCGGCGATTTCACCGGGGTTTTCGGCGAACAGCTGCTTCACCGCCTCCAGGTCGTTGTAGGGGGCGGTGAGGGTGCTGGCGGCGGTGCTGCGCGGCACCCCCGGCGAATCGGGCAGGCCCAGGGTGGCCACGCCGGAGCCGGCCTTCACCAGGAACATGTCGGCGTGGCCGTGGTAGCAGCCCTCGAACTTGATGATCTTTTCGCGGCCGGTGAAGGCGCGCATCAGCCGCAGCACCGACATGCAGGCCTCGGTGCCGCTGTTCACGAAGCGCACCATCTCCACCGAGGGCACCGCCTCGATCACCAGTTCGGCCAGGGTGTTCTCGAGGGCGCAGGGGGCCCCGAAGCTGGTGCCCTTGTCGAGGGCGTCGTGCAGGGCGGCCAGCACATCGGGGTGGCCGTGGCCGCAGATCGCCGGCCCCCAGCTGCCGATGTAGTCGATGTAGCGGTTGCCGTCCACGTCCCAGGCGTAGGCGCCCTTGACCCGGTCAAACACGATCGGCTGGCCGCCCACGGAGCGAAAGGCGCGCACCGGCGAGCTCACGCCACCGGGCATCAGTTTCTGGGCGGCACTGAAGAGGTCCTGCGACCGGGAGGTGTTGTGCACGGGTGCCGAAACAGGGGCCGAGGTCAAAACGGAATCCGCAGACGGAGCTTGAGCGTCGCCCATCCTTACGCAATCAAGGCCCCAGCGGTCCAGTGGCCGGGGGGTCGTTAAGGTCTTGGCATCGCCGGCGAACCGCGTGACCCCTGACTGGCGCTTGGATTGGGGCGAAATTGAGCGCCGGCTGCGGCCGCTGCTGCCGCCGCGTGCGGTGGTGGCCAAACGTCAGGAGTTGCTGGTCTACGACTGCGATGGCCTCACCCTGCACCGCCACCAGCCGCCCCTGGTGGTGCTGCCGGAAACCACCGAGCAGGTGGCGGCGGTGGTGCGCTGCTGCGCTGAGCTGGGGGTGCCGTTCATCGCCCGGGGCAGCGGCACCGGCCTCTCCGGCGGCGCCTTGGCGGAGCAGGAGGCGGTGGTAATCGCCACCAGCCGCATGCGCCAGGTGCTGGAGATCGACCTGGCCAATGAGCGCATCACCGTGCAGCCGGGGGTGATCAACAGCTGGGTGACCCGCGCCGTGGCGGGCGACGGCTTTTATTACGCCCCCGACCCCTCCAGCCAGGTGGCCTGCAGCATCGGCGGCAACGTGGCTGAAAACTCCGGTGGGGTGCACTGCCTGAAGTACGGCGTCACCAGCAACCACGTGCTGGCCATGGAGGTGGTGTTGCCGGATGGCAGCGTCACCACCCTCGGCGGCGGCCTGCCCGAGATGGGCGGCTTGGATCTGCGCGGTGTGTTCATCGGCAGCGAGGGCACCCTGGGCATCGCCACGGCCGTCACCCTGCGGCTGTTGCGCACCCCCGAAACGGTGGCGGTGCTGCTGGCGGATTTTGCCTCGATGGAGGCGGCCGGGGAGGCGGTGCGGCTGATCACCAGCGCCGGCGTGCTGCCCGCGGGCATGGAAATGATGGACCGCCCCTGCATTCACGCCGTCAACGATTCCTTCGGTGTGGATGAATACCCCCGTGAGGCGGCGGCGGTGCTGCTGATCGAGCTCGATGGCCATGCCCTCGAGGTGAAGGAAACGGTGGAGCTGGCCAGCCGCCTCTGCCTGGAGGCGGGCGCCGGCGCCGTGCGCGAGGCCTGGACGGAGGAGGCCCGGGCCCGGCTGTGGAAGGGGCGCAAGAACGCCATCTCAGCCCTGGGGCGTCAGTTCCCCAACTACTACCTGCAGGACGGCGTGGTGCCGCGCACCGCCCTGCCCAAGGTGCTGGCGGCGATTGGGCGGCTGAGCCAGGAGCACGGGCTGGCGGTGGCCAACGTGTTTCACGCTGGCGATGGCAACCTGCACCCCTTGATCCTCTACCGGGCCGGTGAGCCCGGGGTGAACGAGCGGGTGCAGGCCCTGGGGGCGGCGATCCTCAAGCTCTGCATTGAGGCCGGCGGCAGCATCAGCGGTGAGCACGGCGTGGGCAGCGACAAACGCTGCTACATGGATTGGATGTTCAACGCCGACGACCAGGCCACGATGCTGCTGGTGCGGCGGGCCTTCGACCCCGACGGCCTGGCCAACCCCGGCAAGATCTTCCCCACCCCGAAAACCTGCGGCGAGTCGCTGGCGCGGCTGGTGGAGCTGAAGCTGGAGGGGGTGGCGCTGCCGGAGGCGGCCACTGTGTTTTAAACGCGGGTTTTAATCCTCGTCGCCGTCGGGCGGCCAGGCCAGGTTCACCACCACCGGGGCGTGGTCGCTGGGTTGGGGGTTGGCCCGGGTGTGCTTGTGGATCACGCAGCCGGTGGCGCAGCCCAGCAGCTGATCACACAGATAGATGTGGTCGATGCGCCAACCCTGGTCCCGCTCCCAGGCGCCGCTGCGGTAATCCCACCAGCTCCAGTGGCCCCGCTCCGGTTCAAACACGCGGAACACATCGGTGAGCCGCTCCCCCAGCAGGGCCCGCAGCGCTTCGCGCTCGGGCGGGCTGGCCATGATCCCGCCGGTGTCACGGGCGGGGTCGGGCAGGTCGCGGTCCTCCGGGCCGATGTTGAAGTCGCCCAGCATGCAGAGCGGATCCCCCTGGCGTTCCTGCTCCGCCAAGTAGCGCCGCAGGCAGGCCAGCCAGGCCAGCTTGTAGGGGTATTTCTCGCTGCCCAGCCCACTGCCGTTGGGCACGTAGAGGTTGAGCACCCGCACCCCATCCACCAGGGCGCTGATCAGCCGCTTTTGCTCGCCCAGGGCGGCGGCTTCCGCATCGCCGGGCAGCAGCGCCTCGAAGCCGATCTGCACATCGTCCAGGGGCACCCGGCTCACCAGGGCCACGCCGTTGTAGGCCTTCTGGCCGCTGATGGCGCAGCGGTAGCCGATCTGCTCAAACGCCTCGTGGGGAAAGAGATCGTCGGCCACCTTGGTTTCCTGCAGGCAGAGCAGCTCCGGTTGCTCCTGCTGCAGCCAGGTCAGCACCTGCTCTAGCCGGGTGCGCACCGAGTTCACGTTCCAGCTGGCGATGCGCATCGGCGGTGCGGTGGGGGGCGTGGAGCTGACCACAGCTTCCCCCACCATTGGCCTAGGGCCGTAGCATTTCGGCACTTGAACCCAACCCGCTGCCCGCGGCTGGCCATGGTCTCCCGTTCTTTCCCGCTGCTGCTCGGCCTGCCGGCCGCCTGCCTCTGCGCCGCGACGGCCCTGCAGCCGGCGGCCCGCGCCCAGGTCAACAACAACAGCAACCTCTCCATCCAGGAGCAGCGCGTTTACGACGTGGGCCCCGGCGGCACCAACCCCGGAACCAAGGGTGGCTCGATCCTCGATGCCACCAATCCGATGGAACTGCTCAACAAGCTCAAGCGCGGCACCGCCCTCGACGACGCCACCAACCCCACCGACGCCATCGACGCGGCGCTCAAGGAGTTGGAGAGGCAGTCTCCGACGGCGGCGAGCCGGCCGGGGTCGGCGTCGGCCCCGCTGGTGAAGCAGCCTTAGGGCTCAGGGCCGCTTTGCGCAGGCTGGTGAGCCCCCACGTGGTGGCCACCTGATCCAGGCGGGCGTCCCGCTTGTCGGGCTGGCGGCTGCGGGCCAGGGCCATGGCTTCCTGGGCGGCCTTGGTGTCGCCCTGTTCCTGGCGCAGCAGCGCCAGGGCCAGCAGGGGCCGCGGGTCGCGGGGGAAGTCGCCCGCCAGCTTGAGGTAGAGCGCGGCGGCTTCGGCCCTCTGGCCCTGCTGTTGCTGCAGATCCGCCAGCAGCATGCCGATCGGCAGCGCCTGGGGCTGCACCAACGGTTTGCTGGCTTTCTCCAGCAACGCCTTGAGCTGGGCCTGGGCCTGGCTGCCGCGGCCCTGTTCCAGCTGCAGCAGGGTGAGCAGCTGCAGCGCTTCGATTCGGTCGGGTTTGAGGTTGAGCACCTGGCGCAGTTCGCGCTCGGCGCCGCTGCGGTCGTTGCCGTTGCGGCGCAGCTCCGCCAGCAGCACCCGCAGCTGCCAGTTTCCTGGCTGCTGATCCGCCAGTTGCTCCAGCAGGGCGGTGGCCTCCTGCTGTTGATCCAGCACCAGCAACAGCTGCAGCAGCCGCCGTTGCTCGGCCTCGGTGGCGGAGCCATCGGCGATCCGTTGGCGCAGCAGATCCGCCTGCTGCTCCACCGCCGCCTGGCCCTGGTGGCTCGCCCCCTGGCTGCCCTGCCGTTGCCCGAGCCACCAGCCCCCCGCCAGCGACAGGCCCACCAGCAGCGCCGCCCCCAGGCTGAGCATCAGCCCCGGCCGGGCGATCGCGCTGGCGGCTGAGCTGGCGCGGGGGGGCATGGGCGAGCGCACGGTTGCCGCCAAGTTTGGAGCCTTTTGGCGCTGGTTACATTGTGGGCCGGGCCTCCGACGTCAAGCCGGCCCCTGAGGGTTACAGCCACGATGCGTCAGCACCCCATTTCCCCGGTCACCGAACCGATGCAGTACCGGGCCATCGGTGTGGTGCGGGGGACTTACCTGCCCGACGACCCCGAGCAGCTCACCCGCGGCAGCATTGCGGTGGAGGATGGCAGCCGCATTGAGGCGGTGGTGCTGGGCCGGGTGTTGACCCTGATGCGCCGCCACCTGGATCTGGCCAAGCCCCACCTGTGGGTGGCCTACCCCCGCTACCGCGATGCCGGCAAGTTGCACCTGCAGCTGGTGGGGGTGTGGGAGCCCAGCACCCTCACCGAGGCCGGCGGTGCCGATCAGCTGCCCGAGGGCGACGACTACTTCTCGGTGCGCGGCGAGCTGATTTACACCCGCCCCGAGGACGGCGATCTGGTGGTCAAGATCCGCCAGCAGCCCCGGGCCGATGGCAGCCGTCCCACGCCATTCAAGTTGCAGCTCAAGGGGGAGATTCCCGCTGAGCATCTGCGCCATTTCGTGGCCCTCGACCTGCGCCGCCAGGGGCAGGATCTGCAGCTGGAGCGCCATGAGGTGATCGGCCCCGTGCCCCAGCGCGCCGGCAAGGGCCGCGGCCCCCGCGGTGGCGGTGCGCGTGGCGCTGGTGGTGGCGGTGCGCGCGGTGGTCCTCGGGCCGCAGCCCCCCGCGCCGGTGCCCCCAGCCGCGGCGGCAACTGAGCATGGCTGGGCCGGGGCGCTTCCCCAGCTCCGAGCAGGGGTCCACGGCGGCCCTCCATGCCGGATTGGCGGTGGCGGGCGTCACGGCGGTGGCGGTGGGCGGCCCCCTGGTGGGCCTCTCCCCCGGCTGGATTGCCGTGGCGGTGGGCGGCGGCCTGGCCCTGTTGAGTGTGGATGCCGCCAGCTTTGCCGGCCTGGGCGGCCACCTGCTGGCGGAGGCCCTGCCCCTTGGCGTTGGCGAGGCCCGCCTGCGCCGCATCGCCATCCATGAGGCGGGCCATGTGCTGCTGGCCGCGGAGAACAACCTGCCGGTGAAGCAGGTGCTGGTGGGCAGCCGGGCCTGCCTGCGCCAGGGGCTGCGCGCCAATGGCAGCACCGAGCTGGAGCCGCCCCCCCACGCCAAGTTGCCCCTGGAGGATCTGCGCCGCTGGAGCCGGGTGCTGCAGGCCGGCATGGTGGCCGAAACCCTCGTCTATGGCGGCTCCCGCGGTGGCGCCGACGACCGCGCCCTGCTGGGGCGCCTCTGGGGCCTTTCGGGCCACGCGGTCGCCATCGCCCAGCAGG
Source organism: Vulcanococcus sp. (assembly GCA_044360095.1). Taxonomy (GTDB): domain Bacteria; phylum Cyanobacteriota; class Cyanobacteriia; order PCC-6307; family Cyanobiaceae; genus Vulcanococcus. Next base: position 11,324 of record JBIKKZ010000008.1, read on the forward strand.
AGCAGCGCCGCGCCCGGCGCGAGGTGGAGCAGTGGCTGCGGCAGCACCGCGGCCGTCTGGAGGAGCGGGCGGCGGCGCTGTTGCAGGAGGTCCGGTGAGCGCATCCGCCCCGCTGCGCACGCCCCTGGCCCTGGTGGATTGCCCCACCGGCCTGGCCGGCAACATGCTGCTGGCGGCCCTGTTTGATTTGGGGTTGCCCGCGGCGGTGGTGGAGCAGCCCCTGGCGACCTTGGGCCTGGCGGGGGCGTTTCGGTTGCGGCTGGAGCAGCGCCGCAGCGGCGGCCTGCGGGGCCAGCACCTGGAGGTGGAGCTGCTGGAGGCCTCGCCCCCCCACCGCCTCTGGCGGGAGCTGCGCGAGCAGATCGCCGCAGCCCCCCTGGAGCCGCCCCTACAGCAGCGCCTGTTGGCGGTGTTCGGCCAGCTGGCGGAGGCGGAGGGGGCGGTGCACGGCCACGGCGCCGAGCAGGTGCATTTCCATGAGGTGGGGGCCGTGGATGCCCTGGTGGATGTGGTGGGGGTGTGTGCGGGGCTGCTGCATTTCGGCGTGGAGCAGCTGGTGTGCACCCCACCGCCGCTCGGCCACGGCTCGGTGCGCACGGCGCATGGGCTGTTGCCCCTGCCGGCTCCGGCGGTGCTGGAGCTGGCCCAGCGGGGTGCCATCCCCCTGGCCAGCAGCGAGGGCTTCCCCGCCGGTGAACTCACCACCCCCACCGGCATGGCGTTGATGGCGGCGCTGGCCAGCCGCTTCGGCCAGGCGCCCCCCCTGCGGCCGCGGGCGGTGGGCATCGGCCTGGGCAGCCGCACGCTGGATCGCCCCAACCTGCTGCGGCTGGTGCTGGCTGAGGGCACCGCTGAGGCCGCCGCCGCGGATGGAGCGCCCCCCTATTTCGAGCCGTTGCTGCAGCAGCAGGCCCAGATCGACGACGCCACCCCCGAAGACCTGGCCTTCCTGCAGGGGCAGCTGCGGGGCGCCGGGGCCCTGGAGGTGTTCAGCCAGGCGGTGCAGATGAAGAAGGGCCGCCCCGGCACGTTGATCACGGTGCTGGCCCTCCCCGAACAGGCCGATGCCCTGCGCCAGGTGTGGTGGCTGCACGGCACCAGCCTCGGGGTGCGGGAGCAGCTGCTGCAGCGTTGGGCCCTGCCGCGGCAGCAGCTGCAGCTCAACACCCCCTGGGGGCCCGTGCGCCTCAAGCGCGCCCAGCGGCCCGATGGCAGTTGGCTGAGCAAGCCGGAGGTCGACGACCTGATCGCCCTGGCCCAGGGCCATGGTCTGCCGCTGGCGGCGTTGCGCAGCCGGGTGCTGGCGCTGCTGGAGGCGGAGGAGCCCGGCCCCGGCGCAGCGCCATGACGGCACGGTTCGCCCTGCCCGGGGGAGTGCGCCGCTGGATCACCCTGGCCAGCGCCGGTTTCCTGCTGGCGGCGCTGCTGGGCCATGGCCGCCAGGTGCTGGAGCTGCAGCTCGATGGCCAGGGCGGGCTGTGGCTGCTGCTGGGGGTGGGCCTCAGCCTGCTGAGCCTGGTGGTGAATGGCCTGGCTTGGGGGGTGCTGTTGCGTTGGCTCGGCCACCGGCCCCGCTGGGCCGCGGTGGTGCTGCTGTTCCTGAGCTCCAACGTGCGCAAATACCTACCCGGCGGCATCTGGCACCTGGCCCAGCGGCTGCGCAGCCTCCAGGGCGCCGCAAGTGGGCCGCCCCAGCCAGAGCCCCTGCCCCAGCCCCTGAGCGGCCGCGAGGCGGCGGTGGCGGTGCTGCTGGAGCCGCTGCTGGCGGCGGTGGCGGCCCTGGCCTTGGTGCCGCTGGGCGGCTGGCAGGGGGGGCTGGGGCTGCTGGCACTGGTGCCCTTGGTGGCGCTCTTGCCCCGCTGGTTTGCGCCGTTGCTGGAACGCCTGGAGCGCCAGCGGATCCAGCAATGGAGCGAGCGGGGCCTGCTCCAGGGCGGCGGCGCTGCCGCGGAGGCCCCGCCGTTGCAGGGGCGGGGCTACCCCTGGCAGCCGCTGCTGGCGCAGCTGGCGTTCCTGTTGTTGCGCTTTGGCGGCTTTGCCTGCTGCGTGCAGGCGTTTGATCTGGCCTACAGCCTGGGCTGGGGTGGTTGGTTGGCGGGGTTTGCCCTCGCCTGGACGGCAGGCCTGGTGGTGCCCGGGGCCCCCGGTGGCCTCGGGGTGTTTGAAACCGTGCTGCTGCTGCGGCTCACGGCGGTGGTGCCGGAGGCGCCGCTGCTGGCGGTGGCGATCAGCTACCGCTTGGTGTCCACGGCGGCCGACCTGCTGGCGGCCGCCACGGCCCGCCGGGACCTGGCGGCGATTCGCAACAGCACCTACTGTTGAGAACAGCGCCGCGATCCCTTCGATGCCCGTTCCCTCGGCGCCAGAGCTGCAGGCCGAGGCCCTGCGCACCAGCCTGCACGGCCGCGGCCAACGGTTGACCCCCCAGCGGCAGCGGGTGTTGGCCCTGTTTGAGCGCACCGGCGAGGGGGCCCACCTCAGCGCTGAGGAGGTGCACCTGCGCCTGTTGCGGGCGGAGGAGCGGGTGTCGCTGGCCACGGTGTATCGCACCCTGCGGCTGTTGAGCTCCATGGAGCTGCTGCGGGAGCTGGAGCTGCCGGAGGGCGGCCGCCGCTTTGAGCTGGCCAGCCACGATCAGCACCGCGACCACCACCATCTGGTGTGCGTGCGCTGCGGCCAAACCGAGGAGTTTGAGAGCACGGCGGTGCTGGAGGCCGGTCAGCGGGCCGCCGGCAGCCATGGCTTTCGGCTGCTGGAGTGCGTGCTCAACGTGCGGGCCCTGTGCCCCCGCTGTGCAGCGGCTGAAGGCACCCCTGAAGGCGCGCTTAGCGGCGCTGCTGCACCCGCACCGGCACCAGCGCCGGTTGTGGGGTGAGGGGCTGCATCAAACCGCCGCCATTGTCATCGTCGTCGGAGCCGGCGGCCAGCCAAAACAGCAGACCCACCACGGCGATCAGGGCTCCCAGCAGCAGCAGATCGGCCATGGTCCTGGCGGCGATTGCGGCCACGCTAGCGGGATTGTCCAGGGGCGGATGATCTCAGGCGAAGCCGCGGCCCGCATCCTTGGCCACGCAAGCCTGCAGTTGATCGCGCAGCTTGGCGTGGTCGAGGTTTTTGCCGATCAGCACCAGCTGGTTCTTGCGATCGGCCGGGGAGTTCCAGCTGCTGTCATCGATGGAGAAGCGCTTGCCCGCCAGGTGAAACACGTGGCGCTTGTCGCTTTCGTTGAACCAGAGGATGCCCTTGGCCCGGAAGACGCCGGCGGGCAGCTGGTTGTCGAGAAAGTTCTGGAACTTGCGCAGGGCAAAGGGGCCATCGGCGCGGAAGGAGAGCGATGTGAAGCCTTCGATCGCCAGGTGGTCGGGATGGTCGTGGTCGTGGTCGTGGTTGTGGTCGTGGTCATGGGCATGGGAATGCCCGTGGTCGTGATGCGCGTGGTCGTGCCCATGGTTGTGGTCGTGCTCATGCTCATGCACGCAGTGGCCGTGGTCGTGGTCGCAGTCGTCGTGGTTTTGTTCGGCCGCCACCTTGTCGCTCTCAAACAGACCCACGCTCAGCAGCAGCGGCAGGGTCACCTCCCCCTTCACCGAGCGCAGGATGCGGGCATCGGCCTTGATGGCGCGCAACTGCTCCTCCACCTGCTGCAGCCGTGGCTCCTCCACCAGGTCGCATTTGTTGAGCAACAGGATGTCGCCGTACACCACCTGGGCCCGGGCCACCTCCCCCTCCAGGATCTCGTCGCTGAAATTCTCCGCGTCGATCAGGGTGATGATCGAATCGAGGCGTGTCTGATCGCGCAGGTCGCTGCCCAGGAAGGTCATCGCCACCGGCAGGGGGTCCGCCAGGCCGGTGGTTTCCACCACCAGGTAGTCCACGGGGTCAGGGCGATCGAGAATCCGATACACGGCCTCGAGCAGCTCGCCGTTGATCGAGCAGCAGATGCAGCCGTTGCTGAGCTCCACCATGTCGTCGCCGGTGGCGACGATCAAGTCGTTGTCGATGCCGATCTCGCCGAATTCATTCACCAACACGGCGGTTTTCATGCCCTGCTGGTTGGCGAGGATGTGGTTGAGCAGGGTGGTTTTGCCCGCCCCGAGGAAACCCGTGAGGATCGTCACCGGCAGGGCCGTGGTGGTGGCATCCAGAACGGGGCTCGGGGCGGTGCTTGTCATGCGTGGGGTCGTGTGGGGCTCGGGGGTGTTGCCTTCAAGTTTGACGCCCGGCTTCGCGATTTAGGCGCTCAGAACTGGAAGGTGGTTTTGACCAGGCCCCCCAGAACATTGTTGGCGGCGGGGCCGGAGCCGCCGGATTGATTGAGCCTGCCCAATTGGCCTGCGAGGTTGCTGATGTAAAAGAGCGCCGGCGTCACGGTGATGTTGTCGCTGACTTGGAATTTGTACCACCATTCCCAAACGTAGTTGGAATCATCGGCTCCGGTGGCGCCCGTGCCGGTGGCGGCGGTGGTGATGTTGCGGGGGGTGTCAGCAGCGCTGCCTCCCAGCTGGGTTACGTAAGGAGCCTGTCCAACGGCCATGCCGAAATCATTGCCGCGGGCAAAAACGTCCTTCCATTGCAGGCCCGTGTACCAGGAGGCGGTGGTGACACCCGCAGTGCCGGTGAACATGCCACCAAGGTTTTGCGCGCCACTTTGGATCTTGTACGTGCCTGTGCCGATCCCCCAGCTGATGGAGGGAATGAAACCGGATTGGCTCGGCTGCCAATAGCCACTGAGGCCAAAGTTGTTGCCGCTGCTGTAGCCAGATGCATCACTGTTGTAGTCGGAATATTGCTGTGCCAAAGGTGTGCCGATCGGCACGCCGAGATTTTGGCTGTAGGTGTAGGCAAAGGCAATCCCGTAGCTGCCACCCAAGATTCGAGCATTGTCGCCCGCAAAGCCAATCTGGGTTACGGCCGCTGACCCGGAGCCGTTGGTGAACATCCCCCCGAGGGCTGGGTTGCCGCTGGAGGCATTGGCGACCGCGCCGTTGTTGAAGGAGGCTCCTTCAGCCGAGACGTAACTCTGGCTGATGGTGAGGCCTTTGGCCCATTTGGGGCTGTAGACGAATCCGCCGCCACCGCCGAGGGCATCGGTGTTGTAAGCGCCGGGCGCCCCTGCATAGGTGAAGAAGTCGAGCACCGTGTCCGAGGGATAGACGCTCGGCCATAGACCCAGCATTCCGGGGTCGTCATTGCGCACCAGGGGGCCGACGCTGAAGCTCAGCTCCTCGCCAATCGGGAAGTTGTAAAAGAGCTGAAAAACCCCCATGACGTTTTCGCCCACAGGCTGTTCATAAAAGGCCTCGAGTGTTGTCAGCATGCCCGCGGAATAGGCAGATCCATTCTCTCCCCCCGCATTACCGCCCCGCAGCACGGTGCGCAGGAGGTCTTTGCCGGTAAAGCTGGTGTCGAATGCAAGTTGTAGGTCGAATTCGAAGACGGTGGCACCGTATTTCGTGTTGTTGTAAGCGGTTGTGAATTCCGTATTTGTAAACTGCGGACCGCTGTTTGTGCCTGTGAAGTTGTTCCCGCCTATCACAAATGTGGCCAGGCCGCTCAGCTTGGTGGTGGTGGAGAACTGGGTGGCCTCCAGCTCACCCACCTTGGCCTCCAGGCCGTTCACCTTGCCCCTCATCACGGCCAGCTCCTTCTCAAACTCCTTCATCAGGCGTTTGAGCTCATCGGTGGTTTCGGTGATCCGATCGAGGCAGGCGTTGAGCAGAGCAGCGGCCTCAAAGCGGGTCATGGCCTGGCTCCCCTTGTAGGAGCCGTTGGGGTAACCGGCGACGCAGCCGTAGCGCTCGATCAGGTTGCTGAGGGCCTGGTAGGCCCAATCGGTGGGCTTGACGTCTGAGAACTGGGTGATCGAGGTCACCTGCTCCTTGCTGGAGATGTACTGGCCAATGCCAGCCACGTTGAGATCGGCGGCGGATGCAGGCCGGTTGGCGTCAACAGCCAAGGGAGCCATCAGGCCCAGGCCAGCGGGGGCAACAAGAAGCTTCTGGAACAGGTTCATGGTCCTCACACCAATTGAGGGGGCCCGAGGGCGCCACAGCTTTTTGCATGATAATGATTCTCATGCTGATGATTCTTGCTGGGGTGCCGGTTCGGGGTCAGGCGAACCGTACGGAAGTCGCGGTCGTGGCTCCGTATCCACGGTGAGTCGAGGCTGTGCCTTTTGGAACGCGCATGAGTTCCGAGCTGGCACTGGTGTCAAAAGGCACAGCCCACGGTTGCTTTTGAGGTCCTTGTAGGCCCCGCTGCTGGCAACACTGCGAGAACATTCCAGCACCCTGATGCTTCCCGTTCGTCTCCTGGCGCCTGCCGCCCTCGGCTTCACCCTGCTGGTGGCGGCCTG